>CAZVEI010000232.1:0-3584 GCA_964626295.1 uncultured Alkalibaculum sp. | reverse complement strand
TATCTGCTGGCTTTCCAGATATCTTAAATCCAATTAAAGTAATAAAAGATGAACTAGAATCCGATAAATTATTAATAGCATCTGCTGTGATGGCAATGCTATTAAATACAATGCCTACAGCAATCTTAATGGCAAATAAAATTAAATTTGTAACAACACCTACAATGCTAGCAAATTCACCATACTGCTGACGCACCTTTGCATCTGTAGTTTTTTGATAGTCCTTCACAAATAGTTTTATAAAAATGTTAGTCAAATCCAATTCCCTCCACATGAATTTATTGGCATAAAAGATACTGTCTCCTATTATACTATTTTCTACAGCAAATATTCGAGTAAAAAACAATTGTTGTATAAATTGTGTATCTTGCATTCTCAATTCTGCATTGCTTTACCCTTCCACTTTCGGTAAATCAAATAGGATACCACTGACAAGAGAACGGTTCCCACTAAGGAAATAATGAATTCAGGTGAGGTAGGATCTGAAATTACTGTTCCCATAAAAGTTACCCCTAGCATTCCTGGAAAGATTCCAAGCAACGAACCAATAATATAGGGTTTGAATTTTACGCCAACAGAGCCAAAAAACATACTCACTAAATCCCCCGGCAGTATACTTATGACTCTTAAAAAATAAGAATAAAACCACGGGTTTTGAACAATAGGCATATTCGATACTTCCCCAAACTTTTTATGCTCTTCCATGATTTTTATGACCATATCTTTGCCTACAAACTTACCTATAAAATAAGGAATTGCAGATACAACAAAAGACCCAACAAAATTGATTATAAGAGCCCAAAAAGGTGAAAAGAGTATTCCTGCACTAATATTTAAAATGATTAGAGGAAAGACAATCGAAATGGATTTTAAAGCGTATAAGCCAATTACAATACAGGCTGCAAGAAATGGATTTTCAGGTGTATAGTTTACAATCTCTTTCACACTTATATCTTTAAACTGAAATCCAGCAATAATTCCAATGGTAACCATGGCAATGGGCAGTATTTTAATAAGCTTTAATATGAGATCTGGAATCTTATGCTTCAAAGCATTCACTCCTCCTCTTAAGTAGCTTACCCAATTGGAGGCTGGTTAAATCCTTGGCCGATTGGACGAGAAAAACCAATAAGCAGAAAGCGGAATATAGAATAATAGAAAAGAAGCAAACCACTTTGTGGTTTGCTTCTTTTCTATTTATTCTATTCCAGGCAATTGAAGAATGGCCCCTTTATCTGCAGATGTTACTAGATGTGCATAACGAGCTAGGTAGCCTGTTGTTACTTTTGGCGCTCTTGGCTTCCAGTTTGCTCTTCTTTTTTCTAGTTCTTCATGTGATACTTCAAAGTTAATTGTATTTGCATTGATGTCGATTTTTATAAGATCTCCTTCTTCGATTAAGGCGATATTTCCGCCTACGGCTGCTTCTGGAGAGACGTGACCAATAGATGCACCTCTTGAAGCTCCGCTAAACCGACCGTCTGTAATCAAAGCAACTGTACTGCCTAATCCCATACCAGCAATAGCTGAAGTTGGATTTAACATTTCTCTCATGCCAGGACCACCCTTGGGTCCTTCATATCGGATGACTACTACATCCCCATCTACGATTTTCCCACCATTGATTGCATCAATGGCATCTTCCTCACAATCAAATACTCTAGCTGGACCTTCGTGTTTCATCATTTCAGGGGCAACAGCAGATCTCTTTACTACGCAAGAATCTGGGGCTAAGTTTCCCTTCAATACTGCAATTCCACCTGTCTCACTGTATGGGTTTTCAATTGGTCGAATGACTTCTGGATCTCTATTGATACAACCTTCTATATTTTCCCCAACACTTTTACCTGTGCAGGTCATTAAATCCGTCTTAATAAGGCCTTCTTTATTTAATTCATTCATAACCGCGTAAACGCCACCTGCTTCATTTAATTCTTCAATATAAGTGTGCCCTGCAGGTGCTAGGTGACATAGATTTGGCGTTTTATCACTGATTTCATTTGCAATATCTAAATTAAGCTTTACTCCTGATTCATGAGCTATAGCTGGCAAATGGAGCATCGTATTTGTGCTACATCCAAGTGCCATATCTACAGCTAGGGCATTCATAAAAGCATCTTCCGTCATAATATCTTTTGGCTTAATATCCTTCTCGACTAAATCCATAATTTGCATACCAGCGTGTTTTGCTAATTGGATGCGGGCAGAATACACTGCAGGTATGGTTCCATTTCCTTTAAGACCCATCCCGATAACTTCTGTAAGGCAATTCATACTGTTTGCAGTGTACATACCAGAACAAGATCCACAAGTTGGGCAAGCTTTATTTTCAAATTCTTCTACATCTTCAAGGCTCATTTTTTGCGCGCTGTAAGCTCCTACTGCTTCAAACACAGAAGATAGGCTCGTCTTTTGTCCTTTTACTCTTCCAGCTAGCATGGCACCACCGCTTACAAATATTGTAGGAATATTTACTCGAGCTGCTGCCATTAACAAACCTGGAACATTTTTATCGCAGTTAGGTACCATGACTAGTCCATCAAAAGCGTGAGCCATCGTCATAGCTTCTGTAGAATCCGCAATTAAATCTCTAGTCACAAGTGAGTACTTCATTCCTAAATGACCCATGGCGATTCCATCACAAACTGCAATAGCTGGGATGACAACTGGCGTACCCCCTGCCATGGCAACACCCATTTTTACCGCATCAACAATTTTATCTAAATTCATATGCCCTGGAACAATTTCATTATACGAGCTTACAATACCAATAAGTGGTCGATCTAATTCCTCTTTCGTCATGCCAAGGGCATTAAACAAAGAACGATGTGGAGCTTGTTGCATTCCTTTTTTTACTGAATCACTTCTCATTTCTTCATCCCTTTCAAAATATTCTGAAAATTATATATGTAATGTTTTATTTGCATTGATTAATAGTACTATTTTAATACATCCCTTATTTTTTTACAAGGGCGCAATTGTCAGATAACGAATACAACTTGGTTGGACGGGAAAAACAAATAGTCACCTGAAGGTGACTATTATGCGGAACGATGAGGGCATTGTTCCCTACTTATTGAGAGGTGAGAAGCTCGAAGCGAGGCATTTCCCCGCCTAAAGGCGAGGTGGTTTTGCTGACCACCTGACCACCTTTTTTTATTATTTTGTTCCAAAAATCCGATCTCCAGCGTCCCCTAAGCCTGGAACGATATATGCGTTTTCGTTTAGTTCTTGATCTACTGCAGCGCAGAAAATCGGAACATCTGGATGGTCTTTGTGTATTCTTTCAACGCCTTCTGATGAAGCAATGATACAAACCCATCTTATATTTTTAACGCCCCTGTCTTTGATAAACTGGATAGCCGCAGAACCTGAGCCACCTGTGGCTAACATTGGGTCAAGTACGATTACTTCACTTTCATCAGCATTTTCAGGAAGTTTGCAGTAATACTCTACAGGTTCTTTTGTATCGTGGTCACGATATAGTCCAATATGACCTACTCTTGCAGTAGGAATGATTTTAAGCATTCCTTCTACCATACCTAAGCCAGCTCTTAAAATTGGCACTAAAGTAACTTTTTTAT
>CAZVEI010000231.1:1726-3592 GCA_964626295.1 uncultured Alkalibaculum sp. | reverse complement strand
CTTCTAAAGGGGGAAACAGTAGCATATTAAGAGAGTAATAGGAGGATTTACTTTGACTAAATTATCAAAAAAACAGTATTTAATAGGAATTTTTTGTACTTTGCTCGGCGCAGTTTTTTGGGGATTTTCTGGAGCTAGTAGCGAGTACTTGATGGAAGTTTATTATTTGCCTACTCAATGGATTTCTATGGTTCGTATGCTATCTGCCGGAATCATTTTACTTATAGGCCTTAGTTTTAAACAAAGGGATCACTTAAAGGGCATATGGAAAGATGGCGTGTCATGGAAATCATTATTAGTATTTAGCATTGTTGGACTTATGGCAAATCAATTGACGTATTTAATGGCCATTTCTTATACAAATGCGGGTACAGCTACTGTATTACAGTATATTGCACCTGTTTTTATTTTAGTTTACGTTTCCTTAAAAAATCGTAAAAGGCCAAATACAAAAGAATTAGTGGGAATTTCACTAACGCTCATCGGTATCTTTCTCATTACCACACATGGTAATATACAATCTTTAGTTGTTTCGCCTGTAGGTTTATCCTGGGGGATCTTATCAGCTATTACTTTAGCCACCTATAATATAGTACCTATTGAGATTATTCGTAAATGGGGTTCTCTTGTAGTTACTTGTTATGGTATGTTAATCGGTGGAGTAGTAGGGGCTTTATTATTTCAACAATGGCGTATTGAGGTTCATCTTGATTTATCAGCACTAGGAGCTCTTTTTGTGGTCGTAGTATTTGGCACGGTCATTCCCTACACCTTATATCTAAAGGGCGTAGAACAAATCGGGGCAGTAAAAGCAAGTATGATTGCTTCTGTTGAACCTTTAGCAGCAACTCTTTTTACTGCCATTCTGTTAGGAACCCAATTTACTAAAATAGATATCACTGGCTTTTTCTTTATTATCGCCACGGTTATTCTCTTAGCCTATAAAGATGAAAAAGTAGAGCACGAGGAAGTAAATGAAATAGCATTGCCACAAGAGTAAAGAAAAGCACCTATTCTTGAAAACACGAACGTTATTTAAAAAAAAAGATAAAATATTCTTAAGAATCTTGAAGTTTTAATCAGATTCAACTATAATGAATAACAGAACATTTCATTTTTTAAATGAAATATAAAAAGCAATAATAAAATCATGTAAACAGATTTAAAAGAAAAGGTGGGAAAAATGGTGGAAAAGTTTTTTAAACTGAAAGAAAATAATACAAATGTATCAACAGAAGTCATGGCTGGTTTTACTACATTCTTTGCAATGTCCTATGTCATATTCGTTAATCCAGCAATTTTATCATTGACAGGCATGCCTTCTCAAGCAGTATTTTTAGCGACAATCATTGCTGCTGTAATCGGTACTTTAGTCATGGGACTTTTTGCAAATGTTCCATATGCTCAAGCACCAGGTATGGGTCTAAATGCGTTTTTTACCTATACAGTAGTCTTTGCATTGGGTTTTACTTGGCAAGAAGCCTTAGCTATCGTTTTTTTATGTGGACTTTTTAATATTTTAATAACAGTCACGAGGATACGTAAAGTAATTATTAAATCGATCCCTGTTAGCTTACAAAATGGAATTAGCGGAGGTATTGGGGTATTTATAGCTTATATTGGAATTAAAAATGCAGGTTTGCTACAATTTACATCTGATGCAGGATCGATTCAATCCATCAACAATGCAGCTTATGATGTAGCTACTACAGTATATGAAGGCGGAATCACTTCTATGGTAACAGGTTCAGGGATTGTTCCTGCATTAGTAGATTTTACAGAAATGGGATCTATACTGGCTTTAATTGGCCTTGCGATTACAGTTATTTTATTAGTTAAAAATGTTAGAGGAGCTATTCTTATTGG
>CAZVEI010000231.1:0-1716 GCA_964626295.1 uncultured Alkalibaculum sp. | reverse complement strand
CATAGCGACGACAATTATAGGAATACCTTTAGGCATTGTGGATGTATCTACAATTGCTTCTTCTTCTAATTCTTTGGGAAATGCTATCTCTGAATTAGGTGTTACTTTTGGAGCAGCTTTTGGCAGCGAAGGAATGGGCTCACTATTTAGCGATTCAGCTAGATTGCCTTTAGTCCTTATGACTATATTTGCTTTTAGTTTATCTGATGTATTTGATACAATCGGAACATTTATTGGTACAGGGCGTAAATCTGGAATCTTTAGTGCAGAAGACGAGAAAGCATTAGAGACGAGCACAGGTTTTAACTCTAAAATGGATAGGGCATTATTTGCAGATGCCATTGCCACATCAATAGGAGCCATCTTTGGAACATCCAATACTACCACATATGTAGAAAGCGCAGCAGGTATTGGAGCAGGTGGGCGTACAGGACTTACAAGTGTCGTAGTAGCAGGCTTATTCTTACTATGTAGCTTATTTGCACCAATAATCACTCTCGTTCCTGCTCAAGCAACTGCGCCAGCCCTAATCTTAGTTGGGGTTATGATGATGTCTTCTTTCTTAGAAATAAATTGGAATGATTTAGAAGAAGCAATTCCTGCTTTCTTTGCTTCTGTTTTTATGGGGCTTGCTTATAGCATATCTTACGGTATCGCAGCAGGATTTATCTTCTACGTTATTATAAAAGTAGCAAAAGGCAAAACAAAAGAAATTCACCCAGTATTATGGGTAGCTAGTTTGTTGTTCGTTTTAAATTTCGTTATAATGGCGAATTTGTAAATTATATTGTAAATAGGATACTTCGAGGAGGTTTGTTATCTGTAGATAGCAAACCTCTTTTTTAAAACGGTTGGTTCGTTGGACGGTTGGATCACGTGACAAAATATTGATAATTTATAAATAATTAAATAAGTAGACTGAATGCCCCTTGTTAATGTCTTTCGAATTAGATATCATATAACTATAAGCAAATATAAGATTTGATTCATTATTTCATAAGTGAAAGGAGATAGATAAATGAGTACAGTATTAGTTGAGTTTCCTATCATCGGAAAAAGTATAGAAATCGAAAAGGGAAGTAAGATTTCAGATGCATGTGAAAAAGTAGGTCAACCGCTAAATTTAGTTTGTGGGGGGAAGGGCAAGTGCGGAAAATGTGAGGTTGATGTACAAATAAACGGAAAAACTTCTACAGTTAAAGCTTGTCAAGTAGAAGTCTCTGATGGATTAAAGGTTATGATTACAGGTGAAGAGGTAGAAGCTCAGATTCTTACATCGAACATGTTAAAGAACACAGATCCAAATCCCTCTACGAAATTGCTTCACATTAAACATGATGATTTGATTACTCCATTGTGTGAAAACGATTACGAAACTTTACTAAGCGCGCTTGATGTAGATGCTACTCAACCTTCATTAGAGGTATTGCGAAAATTTTCAACTATTTATGACAATCCAGAAGGATTAAATGTGGTTTTATACAATGAAGAAATTGTGGATATTCTTCCAGGAGATTTTACTCAACCTATATACGGTTTGGCTTTTGATGTTGGGTCTACTTCAGTGGTAGGGTATTTATTTGATTTAAAAACCTATGAACAAGTGGGGATTAGCTCAAGATTAAATAAACAAACAAGTATTGGTGGAGATGTCATCAGCAGAATTGATTATGCTACTACCAATCCAGATGGTCTAAAGAGATTAAATAAACTAGT
>CAZVEI010000230.1:0-3592 GCA_964626295.1 uncultured Alkalibaculum sp. | reverse complement strand
CGTAACACTTCGTCACAAATCCGTTCGTACTCTTTCACTTGGACGGCATGTTCAAATAGTGAACCACAAGGGGAATCAAAAGAAGAGGATAATACCATAGCAGAATCAAGTGACGGTGCAGAAACTACATACCCACTTACATTTAAGGATACTGCAGGTAACGAAGTTACCCTTGAAAAGGCACCTGAAAAAATAGTTTCTGTATCCGCTTCTATTACAGAGACCATCTTTGCTGTAGGTCTAGGAGATAAAATTGTAGGAAGGGATGAATACAGTAATTACCCTGCAGAGACAAAAGAAATTGAAGTTGTAGGAAATTATGTAGAACCAAATACAGAACTCATCATCAATTTAGAGCCAGAAGTTCTCTTTGTATCATCCCCTATGCCTGATGCTGCAACACAGCTTATCGAAGCTGCAGGCATAAAAACAATTGTTATTTCCGATCAAACGGATGTAGATGGGGTTTTAGAAAATATCAAATTAGTTGGAAAAATTGGTAATGTTCAAGAAACAGCAAATAAATTAGTGGAAGATTTAGAGGCTCAGCGCAAAGAAGTTACAGATAAAGTGAAAGACATAAAAGAGAAAAAGGTGTTTGTCGATTTACAAGGTTTTGTATCAGTAGGACCAGATACGTTCATCGATTCTATGTTACAAGAAATCAATGCAGTAAATATTGCAGCAGATTCTGGCACAGCATGGCCAACTTTAACATTAGAAAAAATTGTAGAGGATAATCCTGATATTTATATTTCATTGTATCCTACAGTAGAAGAAATAAAGGGCAATGGTGGACTTCAATCTGTTGCAGCTGTGGAAAATGACAATATCATCTGTTTCCCATGGGGAACGGAAGAAAACGACATCTTATCCCGTTCAGGTCCTAGAGTAATGAAAAGCCTAGAAATTTTAGCAAAAGCAATTCATCCAGAAGCATTTCAATAATAGAAGAGGGCCTTCAGCGCTTTAGTTATTAGTCACTAGCATTAGGATATTCGTGTAGGGCCACTTTACCACTGAAGATGGTAAGGGTTCATAATTTCGGAATCACCTACTTAATAAAATCATAGGGCAATCGTTGATTGCCCTAGAGGTATATTACCTTGACCTAAGGACATGCATAAGGGGAAAATATGAAAAAATTAATTCAAAAATACTCATTAATAACAATAATCATTTTAGCATTTATTACTATCCTAGTGTGTACTAATTTAGGTGTAGCAAATATCTCAGTAGGACAAACTTTTCAAGTATTGTTGCACAAACTTTTTAACATTGGCGATGTAGAAGGAATCAAGACATCTACCATAGCAATTATATGGAATATTAGACTACCCAGGGTAATATTAGCCTTATTAGTTGGAGGGGCCTTATCCATCTGCGGTGTTGCTTATCAAGGTATCTTTAAAAATCCTATGGCAGACCCATTTTTACTAGGAGTTTCTTCTGGCGCAGCATTAGGTGCGTCTATTGGTATTGCTATGAACCTAAGTTTCAATGGTAAGGATCTTGTCTCTATACTAGCTTTTGTTTTTGCTCTACTTACCTTATTAGTAGTCTACAATATCTCTAGAATAGGCAACAAAGTACCCATATCCACATTATTGCTTAGTGGTGTAGCCATGTCTCAATTCTTGTCTGCAGTAAATTCTGTCCTCATGATTTTTTCAGATAAAATGAGTCAAATCATTTATTGGACCATGGGATCTTTTAATGGAAAGAGTTGGGAACAAGTTTTGATTATTACCCCTTATGTAATTATAGGATTTATTATCCTCTATAGCTTACACAGTCAGATGGACATTATGCTCATAGGAGAAGATAGCGCATCCCAACTAGGTGTAAATACAGATCGATTAAAGCTTATCGTATTAGTCGTTACAGCTCTAATGACAGCTGCTACGGTCAGTATTACAGGAATCATTGGATTTGTTGGACTCATTATACCTCACGTAGTCCGAATCTTTGTGGGCCCAAAACATAGAAAATTGTACCCCTATTCTTTCTTATTAGGTGGTGTTTTTCTAATATTATGTGATACGGCAGCGAGAAGTCTTATGACTCAGGAAATACCTGTAGGTGTCATTACAGCTATTTTTGGCGGTCCGTTCTTTATTTATCTTCTTAGACAGAGAAAACGTGGAGGCATATAGTATGAATAAAGAAGTGTTAAAAATACAAGATTTAGAAGTAGCCTACGGGGATAAAAAGATCATCAATGGATTAAGTTTTTCTGTTTATGAAGGTGAATTTATAGGCGTTATTGGCCCTAATGGTACAGGTAAATCTACTCTAGTCAAAGCGATTACAGATCTCATTCCAAAATGTAGCGGCGCTATAAGAATACTAGATCACGAAAATACAAGTATATCGAAAAAAGAACTAGCCAAATTAGTGGCAGTAGTTCCTCAAGAGTTTAATATAGAATACGACTTTACCAATCAAGATATCGTCATGATGGGCAGAAATCCTCACATAGATCGAAAACACAAGAAGTCTTCAAAGGATTTTGAAATCGTGCGAGAAGCTATGGAAATGACCAATACATGGCATTTTAAGGAAGCCTTGTTTAATGAGCTAAGTGGTGGTGAGCGTCAAAGAGTAATTGTGGCTAGGGCAATTGCTCAACAAGCTAAATTAATACTCTTAGACGAGCCTACTTCTCATTTAGACCTTCATCATCAACTAGAGATTATGGAGTTAATTCATAGGCTTAAGGAGAGTAGCGGAATTACAATCGTGGCCATACTCCATGATATTAATTTAGCAGCTCGCTTTAGCGATCGTCTCATCCTTCTTAACAAAGGAAAAGTCTTGGTAGAAGGAAGCCCCGAGAAAGTTATTCGTGAAGAGTATCTATCTCAACTATATAAAATGGAAATGATTATTCGTGAAAATAAGATTATTGGCAAGCGAGAAATTGTTCCCCTTCGAGTTATTAAAGAAAAAGTGGATAAGCAAGATACAAAGGTACACATCCTTTGTGGTGGAGGTTCGGGGGAAGAGATTCTAGAAAAATTTAATTCCCTGGGAATGACCTTGTCTGCTGGTATACTCAATAAAGGAGATAGCGACTGGGAAGTGTGTAGAATACTAAATATACCTGTAGTAGATGCTCCACCTTTTTCGGCAATGACGAAAGAGCAAGGGCAGTTAAATCTAGAGATGCTAAATGAAGCTGAATACGTTCTTGTTACCAATATGCCTTATGGAAACGGAAATCTAATCAACTTAGAAATCTTAAGAGATGTAGATAAACCAATTTATTTTATTGAAAAAAATAGACAGTACGATTATACAAATGGTAAGGGCACAAAGATTATAGAAGAATTAAAGAAAAAAGAAAATTTTCACGTTATCGACCATTATCAAAAATTCCTAAACAATTTTAATTTGGAGAGTAAAAAATGAAAAAAAAGAATATTATGTTTCAAGGCACGGGTTCATCAGTAGGAAAGAGCATTTTAACAGCCGGAGTTTGTAGAGTGCTAAAGGATATGGGTTATAAGGTAGCACCATTTAAATCTCAAAATATGGCCCTTAATTCTTTTATAACGAAGGATGGAAAGGAAATGGGCAGGGCTCAGGT
>CAZVEI010000229.1:0-3609 GCA_964626295.1 uncultured Alkalibaculum sp. | reverse complement strand
TTTAAATATAGCAATGTGTAATATTATAAAAGATATGGGCGTTTCTCTAGACGTTGTATCAGGAGGAGAGCTCTACACAGCCCATATGGCGAACTTCCCTATGGAAAGAGTTTGCCTTCATGGTAGCAATAAAACAGTTGAAGAAATAAAAATGGCTATTGAATACAATATAGGAAAAATCATTGTAGATAGCAGATACGAATTAGAGCTCTTAAATACCATATGTCAAGAACACAATCATGTAATGAGAGCGTCTATTCGAGTATCTCCAGGTGTAGAAGCACATACTCATGAATTTATACAGACGGGAAAAATAGACTCGAAATTTGGAATACCTTTAAAGCAAGTAGAGGAATTATTTGATTTTAGCAAAGGCTTAAAAAATGTCAATATTATCGGATTACACTGTCATATTGGATCACAAATAATCGATGAAGAGCCTTTCTTAGTAACTGCAGAAGTCATGCTCAATTTAATGAAAGAGCTAAAAGAAGAAGGTTTTTCTTTAAGTGAGTTAAACTTAGGTGGAGGTTTTGGCATTCCACAAATGAGACATGATGCAAGCTTTGATGTAGATGTGTATATTGAAAAGCTAATGAATACAGTGAGAAGGATTTGCAGTAGGATTCAATTAGACGTGCCTAAGATCGTGGTAGAACCAGGCCGATATACAGTTGGAACGGCAGGCATTACATTGTATAAGATTGGTACTGTAAAGGAAATACCTGAAATTCGAAAATACGTCAGCGTCGATGGAGGAATGACAGATAACCCTAGGCCTGCCTTATACGGTGCAGTATACGATGCTATAGTAGCTAATAAAACTCACGCATCTGAAGAACAAGAGATTGTAACCATAAGTGGAAGATGCTGTGAAAGCGATACGCTTATTAAAGACATCCAACTGCCAAAGGTAGAAGCAGGAGATATTTTAGCTGTCTTAAATACAGGTGCCTATAATTATGCAATGTCAAGCAATTACAACAAAATACCAAGACCGGCAGTAGTGCTATTAAAAGGGAATGAAGATGAGCTCATCGTAAGAAGAGAAACTTATGAGGATATTGTAGCAAAAGATTTGTTGCCAAGCTGGCAAAGATAAGGTGTGTGACTAAAGCCCTAAGGTGCTTTTTACTTAGAACATAGAACTAAAAACTTAGAACTAAAAAGAGGGGGGATTATTTGAGTGGTATATTAAACAATATTATGGGTTCTTTGCAGTCTGTAATCTATACTTTACCAGCTTTACTTTTAACGATTACTTTACATGAATTGGCTCATGGTTATACCGCCTATAAACTAGGAGATCCTACGGCAAAGGCTGCAGGGCGACTTACTTTGAATCCAATTAAGCATATAGATCCTATGGGTTTTTTGTGTCTTCTTATTTTGCGGTTTGGATGGGCAAAACCTGTTCCCTATAATCCAAATTATTTTGAAAACAGAAGAAAAGGTACTTTTTTAGTTGCATTTGCAGGGCCTTTGACCAATATAGCCTTAGCTCTTATTGCACTTATTGGTATGGTTCAATTAAACTTTAGCGGTACTACGCCCTATTTGTTTTTTGAGTTGCTCTTTATCTACAATGTCAGTTTTGCTGTCTTTAACCTGATCCCTATTCCACCACTAGACGGTTCCAAGATTATAGCTAGTATTTTACCTGAAAAATTAGAAGAGATCTTTTGGAAAGTTGAAAAATACGGCTATGTAATACTGCTCCTTTTAATTTTTACAAATATTCTAGACTACATATTAAATCCAGCCATTGAATTTATGATGATTGGAATGTTTTCCTTGGTGGAGTTGTTTCTGTAAAGCAGGTGGTAAGGTGGTAAGGTGGTAAGCAAAACCTAACCTCTTACCTCTAGAAAGCGTAGGGGTGGCACCCCCATAAGGTCACCTCTAGTGACCAAAATTTCAGCTTTTCGCCTTCAGCTGAAACATTAAATAGAAGCTCAAGATAAACTAAAAGCAGAGACTATTGCAACACAACAAAAAAAGTGAGGATAAAAATGGAATACGAAATAAAACTTCAAGAGTTTGAAGGGCCTATGGATTTGCTCTTACATTTGATTAAAAAGCATGAAATCGACATTTTCGATATTCCAATTTCTCAAATCACAAATCAGTATTTAGAGTATATCGACCAAATGAATTACTCTAGCGAATTTATCGTCATGGCGGCTCAGCTTTTACAGATTAAATCTAATCTCCTATTACCTCCCGAAGAGGATGAAGAAGGAAACGAGATCGACCCTAGGCAGGAGCTTGTTGAAAAGATATACGAGTATAAGATTTATAAAGAGATTAGCGAGTACTTGCAAAGCCAAGAATCACAATCCATGCAAATACACTATAAAGATCCTGAATACCGAGAAAGTACTAATAAAATTGTCACAGATATCGATGTAGAAGATCTTTTTCAAGCTTTTAAAAGAGTTCTAGCAAATAGCAAAGTAGAAAAGGATGAAGAAATCCTTCATAAAATAGAGAGAGAAACAATGCGGATTGAAGATAAAATGAGAGATATTATAGATCTTCTTGAGAATAAAAGTAGGATTTTATTTAGCAGTTTATTTAACGTAAAAGACTCCCGGACAAAGGTCATCGTGACTTTTTTAGCTTTATTAGAATTAATCAAAAATAATTTGGTACTATGTGCCCAAGAGAGAACTTGTGATGAGATTGTAATTTGGAAAATTAGGTGATGCAATGAATGAAGATTTATTCGGGCCACTAGAAGCTATTCTCTTTGCAATAGGCGAGCCTATTAGCGTAAATGAAATAGCTAAGAATTTGAATATAAACACTACAGATGCCAAAGATTTATTAGAAAAATTACAAGAAAAATATAAAAACAGCAATAGGGGAATACAATTAATACAAATCCAATCCAAATATCAACTGGGTACAAAGACAGAATATTATCATTATATAGATGGCTTCCTAATAGAGCGAAACAAGAGCGGTTTATCTCAGGCAGCTTTAGAAACTTTATCTATTATAGCCTACAAGCAACCCGTTACTCGAATTGAAATTGAAAAGATCAGAGGCGTAAAGTCCTCTAGTGCACTGCAAACGCTAATAGATCGAAATCTCGTAAAAGAAGCAGGCCGATTAGATGCACCAGGTAAACCAATCCTTTACGAAACTACAGTAGATTTTCTTAAATACGCAGGAATTACTACAATAGAGGAATTGCCTTCTTTTGAGGAGTTTGTACAATCAACGGAAGAACAAAAATAGCGCGAAGGCGCTATTTTTGTTCTTGTAAATTCTAAATTTCATCTAAAGGTAATACTATAATAATAGAGTCATTATATATCTATCATTATAAAATTTATCATAAATGATAAGTTTAGGAGGCTCACATGATAAGAAGATGTTCAATTATACTATGTGTCGTTATTGTTTTAAATTTCTTTTTTGCAATACCTAGTATGGCTATGAATGTACCATCTCAGTCTGCTATATTAATTGAAGAAAAAACCGGAAGAGTATTGTATAATAAAAATGGTAAAACAGAAATGGCGATGGCAAGTACCACTAAAATTATGACTGCTATTTTAGCTATAGAGTATGGAAATTTAGACGATGTAGTAGTCGTAG
>CAZVEI010000228.1:0-3616 GCA_964626295.1 uncultured Alkalibaculum sp. | reverse complement strand
TATTATTATATCTTTATCTGTACACTGGTAAAGATACAGTTTTTGTTTTTTTATTCATGACAGTTACTTTTATAACTACTGAGTTAGTAAATTGAGTTGTTAATAATTGCTCTTTTCGCTTTAGACGTTCTATATTTTATCAATCATCTTTTGGGTTTAGTATCATTAATTTTCAAATTTATCTATAAACAACATAGAATTGAATACAAAATCTAAAAAATAAGTTAAACTATAAATAGGAGTAGAAAAAATACTGGAATTCAGGGAAAAAGTATCTTTCTTACCAAATATAAATGACAAATAAAATAGAAAGTGAAATCAAACTATGGATGCTGTTGGAAGAAACCATTCATTTGTTTCCGAAAAGCTATACAAAAAATTAGAATCTTATTCAAAAGTAAGGCTTTCATTCTATAAAAAACTAGAATTACGAATCAATGAATTGCTTAAACCCTTCTTTTTAAGCAAAAGCATCAATGAAAGTCGCTAGTGTTTCTTAATTTGCTAACATACGTCTGTTTCTTGAGTTTTTATGAGAATAGGGATATCATAATAAATAGCCTATATAGAAAGAGGATACATATGAAAAGAAAGATTAAAAAGATGATTGACGATACTAGAATCCAGTATACCTTTAAGGGAATCTTAGTTGGTACTTTTGCTGGGCTTGTGGTTAGTTTATTCCGATTGGCTATTGAGCATTTGCTACAATATATCGTCAGCATTTATGAGTTATTTAGAGAAAAACCTCATTTAATTCCCTTTTGGATTTTAGTTAGCCTTATCACCGCATTATTTTTAGGGTATTTAATTAAAGAGGAACCAAATATTAAAGGGAGCGGTATTCCCCAAGTAGAAGGGCAACTCCATGGTGAAATTCAAGTTCTTTGGTGGCCCGTTCTGTGAAAAAAATTTATTGGAGGGGTATTGTCTATCGGAAGTGGATTGTTTCTAGGTAGAGAAGGTCCATCTATTCAACTAGGAGCTCTTACAGGTCAAGGTATTAGCCGTACTTTTAAGGGTTCACGAATGGATGAAAAAGTTTTGGTTTCTAGTGGAGCTAGCGCTGGGCTAGCTGCTGCTTTTAATGCACCAATGGCAGGCCTTTTATTTGTCTTGGAGGAAGTTCATCACAACTTTTCTCCCCTTGTTAGCTTGACGTCATTTATTGCTGCAGTAACTGCCAATTTTATTTCATTAAACTTCTTTGGTTTGACACCTGCATTAAACGTAGGCAAGCTAAACTTCTTTCCCATTGACTTGTATGGCTATTTAATTGTACTTGGCATCTTTTTAGGATTTTGGGGACTCCTATACCAAAAGGTACTTCTAGCACTACCAAGCATATATGGTAAAATCCCGTTTTTACCTTCTCATTTCTATGGAATCATTCCCTTTATACTGATTATTCCAATCGGTTATGCATTTCCTGAAATCCTAGGAGGTGGCAGTGAAATCGTTCTATCCCTGAGTAAAGTTTCTCCAGAGTTGAAACTATTAATCGGACTTTTTGTCGTACGATTTGTCTTCTCTATGATCTCTTATGGAGGAAATTTACCTGGAGGCATCTTTTTACCAATACTATCCTTAGGAGCCATATTAGGCAGCATATACGGTAATATTGTAGTGAGTATAGGGGGCATTGATCCCATATTCATTAAGAGTTTTCTTGTTTTCGCCATGGCAGGATACTTTACTGCAATTGGTAAGGCTCCTCTTACGGCCATTGTACTCGTTACGGAAATGGTGGGAAGTCTAAATCAATTAATGCCATTAGCACTGGTTAGCTTAAGCGCTTATTTAACTGCGGATTTGCTTGGAGTCCCACCCATTTATGAAGCACTCCTCGAACGAATGGTTGAAAATAACACCCATGATCTAAAGGGCAAAAAAGAAATCATCGAGATACCCGTACATACAGAAAGTCCCTTTGACGGCGGGATGATACGGGACTTTATTTGGCCCAAACACACTCTCGTGACTTCCATTCGCCGGGGTGAAAAAGAGATTATCACTCGTGGGGATACAGTCCTTCGAGGAGGAGACTGCCTTATTGTGATAACGGACGAAGGAATCGCTTGTCAAGTGCGGCGTTCTATCCAAAAAATGAGTGAGAAAGTTTAATCCTGTACTTTTTTATCATAATTTGTGTATTGCCTCGAAAATCATTACCCGATTACAGGATAGGTATTTCTTCAGACAGACTCTCTAGATCTATAACCTACTCTTCTATAAATATTGATACAAGGTCTTGTTCTATTACATTAACTAAGCCTTTTGTAGTCAATCTCAGTTCGGGAATAACAGGTAGACTTATAAAGGCTAGTGTCATAAAGGGGTCAACCCCTTCTACAATTCCTAATTCATAAGCCTTTTTCTTAATTCGGTCCATATCTTTTGCAAGGTCTTCTGCCTTTTTATCGCTCATAAGACCGGCTATAGGTAAAGGAAGTTTGTCTATAATGACTCCATTGTTGACAATAATGTATCCACCTTCCATCTCTTGAAGGGCATTTGCTGCAAGGGCCATATCCTTGTCATTGGTTCCAATGATAATTAAGTTATGAGAATCATGAGATACAGAAGAAGCGATGGCGCCACTTTTTAGACCATAACCCGAAACGTACCCTAGTCCTATGTTCCCTATTCCCTTGTGTCTTTCTATAACAGCTAATTTTAAGATGTCCTTTTCAATATCAATTCCGTTGGTTTTTGATTTGTATTCTTCAATTTGCTCCCTTGTAGAAATTTGGTTTTCTACTAGAGAGATCACTCTTATTTTTTCACAATTATCAAAAGGCTCTTCTATACAAAAGTCTGATCCCTTTAATGTATTTAGATGAAAGGAGTGATAAATGGATTTATACCTATCTTCAGGAGTTATTGGCTTAGATGAAAGTCCAATCATAGTACCATCCTCAGCCACTAATTTTCCCTTTTTATACACTTTTTTTACAGAAAAGTCTTTTAAATCCGACAGTACAATGATATCTGCAATATAGTTTGGTGCAATGGCCCCTCGGTCTTTTAACCCAAAGAATCTTGCTGTTTGATAGGTGCTCATTGCAATAGCTTTAATGGGGTCTACATCTAAAGAAACGGCCTTTTTAATAATAAAATCAATATGGCCTTCCTTTTTAAGACTTCCTGGGTGCCTGTCGTCTGTTGCAAGAATGCACCTTTGGTAATAGGGTTCGTCAAATAGTTCTATTAGGGACTCTAAATTTTTAGCAGCAGTGCCTTCCCTAATCATTACAGTCTGGCCTAATTTAATCCGTTCCTTTGCTTCTTCTATTGTAGTGCATTCGTGGTCAGAAAGAACGCCAGCTGCTACATATGCACAGAGGTCTTTTCCACTTAATGAGGGTCAAGGTCCTCCGCTACGCTCTAGGATGGCTGATGCAGGAACTAGGGTCAAAAGTAGAACTGTTCTATTCTATAAAAAAGAGGATAAAGTTTAACCTCATCCTCATAAAACATATTACAATTAGTATCCTAATTCAATAATATTAGTGATTAACGCTTTACATCTGCCGCAACCTTCGCCAGTTCCTGCTTCTGTAACTTCTCCAACCTTTTCAACTGTATCCGCGCCATTTTTTACTGCATTGACTAC
>CAZVEI010000227.1:1310-3623 GCA_964626295.1 uncultured Alkalibaculum sp. | reverse complement strand
AGAATACACGGTGGATATTAGTGTATATGGCCGTACAAGTAGCTTGTACAACCTTCGAAAAGACATTGAAGCATCTATTGATGTGTCAAACATTGATAAAAAGGGAGAATACAATTTAGAAGCAACAATTCATGGCTTACCTGATGCAGTCCAGTTAAAAAACACTTATCCTCAAGAGATTACACTAGAAGTAGATGAGTTAGGAGAGAGACGACAAGACGTAGAAATCAATATTGAGGGAAACCCACAAAGAGATTTAGTCGTTATGGGCTATTCAGCATCACCAAAAAGTGTGTCTCTTTATGGACCAGATAAATTGCTTAAAACAGTAGCAAAAGTAGTTGGTATCGTAAATGTAGACGGGTCTAAGAGCAATATAAATGAAAATGTCCAGATCCAAGCAGTAGATTCAAATGGAAAAGTTATTGAGGGGGTAAACATAAGTACCTCTCGTTGCAGTGTAAATGTTCAAATTGGAAAAACAAAAAGAGTAGAAGTCAAGGCAAATCTTAAAGGAGCACCTAATGATAATTACATAATTACAAATATTTCTGTAAATCCTAAGGAAATAACATTAGGGGCAAAAGATAATCGACTAGACAGTGTAGAGAGAATCCTTACAGAAGAAATCAATATAGAAGGAATCCAATCAAATCTTGAAAGAGTAGTAAAAGTTCAATTACCAGAAGGCACGAGCCTTGTAGGCAATGGAACAACTGAAGTCACAGTAAAGATCACAGTAGAGCAGAAAATAATTAAAAATTACGAAATTAAAGCTTTAAAAATGATGAATCAACCAGAAGATCTAGACATCATTCAACCACAGGAAGCGATTATAACTGTTAGATTAGAAGGCAAAAAGACAGATATAGAAAAATTAAAGCCAGAAAGCATTGTCCTTTATATTGATTTAAAAGAAGTACTAGAAGGCGAAAACACAGTAAAAATCCAAATGGAACCAATAGAAGGAATCAGCTTGAAGGCAATGACACCGAGTAGTATAAGTGTTACGGCGGTGAAGAAGACGGCAAACGAGGAAGTAGCCGAATAAGGTGGTCAGGTGGTCAGGTTTTACTTACAACTTAGAACTTATTAGTAGTTGGCCAGGAAAAACAAACTCGCCTTCAGGCGAGAAAAGGACCCGGCCTCCTACCCCAGTCATTCTTGAGCGGAGCGAAGAATCTAAGACCCGCATAGCTCAACCCTAAAAATGCTTTTGCTTACCACCTTACCACCCGACCACCTGACCACCTTGAAAAATAAAGGAGCAATTCATGAACTACAAAATATCAAACATCAAAATCCCCATCCGCGAAATGACGGATGATATCCCACAATACATCTCAAGCAAACTCCACATTAAACAGGATCAACTATCCAACTTTAAAATCCTCAGCAAATCCATCGACGCTCGTAAGAGCAGGCAAGGAGAATTATCTTTTGTTTATTCTGTAGAGCTCGCGTACCCTAAGGATTTGACGAAAGTAAAGTCTAAGTGGCAAATCAGCAGAACAGATAAAGAAACACCTGCTCCAGCAATCCACAAACCAATTAAAAGCACCTTTCATAAACATCCAATAGTAGTAGGGTTTGGACCAGCGGGAATATTTGCGGCTTTAAAACTAGCTCAAATGGGTGCAAATCCTATTGTCTTAGAGAGAGGGCAAGATGTAGTTAAGAGAAAAGAGGATATTGACTCTTTTTGGGATAATGGAGAGCTCAAAACGAACAGCAATGTTCAATTTGGCGAGGGGGGAGCAGGTAGCTTTTCTGATGGAAAATTGACTACTAGAGTAAAAGACCCTTTAAACAGAGAGATCCTTCAGTGCTTCGTGGATTATGGTGCACCAGAAGAAATCCGATACCTTCACAAACCCCATGTAGGTACAGATATACTGAGAAAGGTCATCAAAAATATCCGCCAAGAGATTATTTCATTAGGAGGACAAGTCTTATTTAACTCCTGTATGACAGATATTATCCTAGAAGGACAAAAAATAGTTGGAGTAAAAGTGAATAACAAGGACAGCTACGAAACAGAACACCTTATTCTGGCAATAGGCCACAGCGCAAGGGATACTTATGAACTCATCTATAAGAAGAAGACAAATCTTGAAGCAAAAGGCTTTGCCATTGGCCTAAGAATAGAGCACCCACAGGACTTAATCAATAAAGCGCAATACGGACAACACTGGGAAAGCCCTTATTTAAAGGCAGCAGATTATCAGCTCACTTATAGAGATGAAGAGACAGGCAGAGGGGTCTATAGCTTCTGCATGTGCCCAGGAGGTCTAGTGATTGCTTCTTCTTCAG
>CAZVEI010000227.1:0-1300 GCA_964626295.1 uncultured Alkalibaculum sp. | reverse complement strand
GGAGGGGTAGTCACTAATGGAATGAGCTACTATTCTCGTAAGGAAAAAAACGCCAATAGCGCTATTGTAGTCAATATTAGCCCTATAGATTTCAATGAAGATCCAATAAAGGGTATCGCCTTTCAAAGGAAATACGAAAGACTTGCCTTTGAATTAGGAGGAAAAAACTACAAAGCCCCAATTCAATTAGTAGGAGACTTTTTAGAAGACAAGGAGTCCATTGCTATTGGAGATGTAAAACCAACCTATACACCAGGTGTAACTCCTTCTAATCTAGCCTTAGCTTTACCAAATTACGTATCAAGCTCTATTAGACATGCACTCCCCCATTTTAATCAAAAGCTAAAAGGCTTTAGCACCTACGATGCCGTACTAACAGGAGTAGAAACGAGAACATCATCCCCCTTAAGAATCCTAAGAGATAAAACCACCAGAGAATCCACAAACATCAAAGGCCTCTACCCAATAGGCGAAGGCGCCGGCTACGCCGGAGGAATCATGAGCGCAGCGCTGGATGGACTGAAGTGTGCGTATTTTTTAGCTGAAAGCTAAAAAATAGGTGGTCAGGTGGTCAGCAAAGGCAAAACTCGCTTTAGGGCGAGATAATGCAGACCAGCTATGCCCTCACCGTTCCGCTTTTCTATTAGTAAATGTAGTAGCGCAACCTTGTCCGCCTAAAAGGAGTGCGGAGTCCTGCCCTAGTCATCCTAGAGCGAAGCGAAGGATCTAACATAACACCCGCAAAGCCTAACCCTAAAAAGCTTTTCCTTACCACCCTACCACCTTGATTCCTATTGCTGTATTACCAATTTTACGATATAATAAAATAATATTTAATCAGGAGATGAGGATCGTGGAAATTTCAATAACAAAGACAAATTTACCAAAGGCAAAACCAGATGAAAGCAGTTTGGTTTTTGGCCATGAGTTTACAGATCATATGTTTGTAATGGATTATAAAGAAGGACAAGGCTGGGATGACCCTCGCATTATACCTTACGGACCCTTGACTTTAGATCCATCAACAATGGTATTCCATTATGGTCAAGAAACATTTGAAGGGTTAAAAGCATACAAAGCGGAAGATGGCACCATTCAATTGTTTAGACCAAAAGACAATATAAAGAGAATGAATCAATCAAATGATAGACTTTGCATTCCTGCTATAGATGAAGATTTTTTCTTAGAAGCGATAAAGACATTAGTAAAAGTAGATGAAGACTGGATTCCAACAAGCCCTGGAACTTCACTGTACGTCAGACCATTTGTCATCGCTACAGACCCTTTTATAGGCGTGAAA
>CAZVEI010000226.1:560-3659 GCA_964626295.1 uncultured Alkalibaculum sp. | reverse complement strand
GATGTAGATGGTGGCTCCGGCTATGCTTACTCCGTGGACGGCGGCTTGGATGATTGCGTTTTGTTCTGCGTGGATGGCTCGGCAGAGTTCGTGTTTTTCGCCGGAGGGTATTCCCTGCTGCTCTCGGAGGCAGCCTATTTGCTCACAATGAGCAATACCCGATGGCGCTCCATTGTAGCCTGTGGCGATGATTCTTTTGTCTTTTACAATTATTGCAGCTACTTGCCTACGCAGGCAGGTAGATCTTTTCTTTACGATGTCGAGCATTTCAATGAAATACTCATCCCATGATGGGCGCATGTAGTCAGCTCCTTTTTGATTGGTTGGTTAGTCGCTTGGTCGGAAAGACATAGCTCTGCTGGTCGGGTTTTAGGGTCTTAGATCCGACCCTGCGCTCCGGATGACTCCTGACGGAGTCTGGGATGGCTTTGTAGGTCTTTTGGGCGGACAGGGTCGTCCGCCACTACATTTATCGTTAGAGAGCGGAACGGTGAGGGCACCGTTCCCTACATTTTCTCGCCCAAAGTGCGTTTTGCGGTTTGCGTTCCTTGCTTGCGTTTCGCACCGTTCCCTACATTTTCTCGCCTGAAGGCGAGTTTTGTTTTTGCTGACCACCTTAATGCTGACCACCTGACCACCTGCCTTTAATACCACCTGACCACCTTAATGCTTACCACCTTCGAGGCTATCCATAGCCTCGAAAGCATTATATGAACTCCTTACAAATGGATCTGAGGCTACATATTTGAAGCCTAGTTCTAGGGCTTGGGTTTTGTAGGCTGCGAAGGTGCTTGGGTGGATGTATTCTACTACTTCGTGGTGTTGTTTTGATGGGGCTAGGTATTGGCCTACTGTTAGTAGGTCGCAGTTTACCGCTCTTAGGTCTTTGAGGGTTTGGATTACTTCGTCAAAGGTTTCTCCTAGGCCTACCATGATTCCTGATTTTGTTATAATACTTGGATCTATTTTTTTTGCTCTTTGGAGTAGCTCAAGAGATCTTTCGTATACAGCTTTTGGGCGTACTTCTGGGTAAAGGCGTGGGATGGTTTCGATATTGTGGTTGAGTATTTCTGGTTTCTCGTTTATGACGGTTTTTAAGGCTTCTTCACTGCCCTGAAAGTCTGGGATCAGAACTTCTATGGTTACGCCTTTGTTTAAGTTTCTAATTTCTCTAATGACTTTTGCAAAGTGTGTCGCACCGCCGTCTGGCAGGTCGTCTCTTGTTACAGATGTGATTACTACGTGCTTCATGCCCATTTTTTTAATGGCTTCTGCTACGTTTAAAGGCTCGTTTTCGTCTACTTGCCCAGGTTTTTCTTTATCTACATTGCAGAAAGTACAATTTCTTGTGCAGTGTTTTCCTAGTATCATAAAGGTGGCTGTTTTCTTTTCGAAGCATTCCATTCTATTGGGGCAGTTTGCCTCTTCGCATACAGAATGTAGGTTTAGGCTTCGAAGCATTTCAGTTACTTCTCTTGTTTTTGTAGCACTGGCTTTGATTTTTAGCCATTCGGGTTTTTTTTGCATGGTGGCTCGTACCTTTCTGTTGGTTATTGATGTATGGTTGCGTTTTGTGACTGTGAGTTTTAGCGGAACGGTGAGGGCACCATTCCCTACATTAGCTCGCCCGAAGGCGAGTACTGCTTTTCCTGCCCCCCTGACCACCTTTTAGTCTAGCTCACTGTAGATTCTTCTAAACACTTCTCCGATAGATAAATCTTGTTCTTTCGCTATCTTCTTCGCATCTTCGTATTCTACTGTTTTTTTGTCGATGTCTTCGTATTTTGCTTCTTTTATTCTTACTTCTCCTAGTGATGATGAGAAGGTTGTGATGTTTCTTTCCATTACGGATCTTGTGGATGGGATGGTTCTTATGCCTAGGGTGGTGGTTTGTTTGAAGATCATTTTTTTAAGTCTTGCTACGTCTTCTTCTGTACAGATTACCGTTAGCTCGTAGGCTGGGCGGCTTTTTTTCATGAAAATGGGGGTGAAATTTGCGTCTAGAGCTCCCTCTTCTAGTATTGCCTCTAAGGCAAAACCTAACTCTTCTCCTGTCATGTCGTCTATATTGCACTGAAGTATAATGACTTTATCTTCACTGTCCTCTATAATAGATTCTATTATATACGCTCTAAGTATATTGGCTTTTGAAAAGTCTTTTTTACCAGCGCCAATTCCAATTTTTTCGATGGTGTAGGCCTTAGGCAATTTGTCCCTTGTCTTTAAGGCTGCTACTAGAGCTAGACCTGTTGGGGTTACCATTTCTCCCTTTGTATCTGTTAGCTTTAGTTGAAGGTTTTCTTTTTTTGCAATTTCTACTACTGCTGGAACGGGTACTGGGATGATTCCATGTTGACATTTTACGTGCCCATGTCCTTCGTATATGGGAGATACGATAACTTGTCCTATATTTAAATTGTCAATGCAAATAGCTGCAGCTACAATATCTACAATAGAATCGACAGCTCCTACTTCGTGAAAATGGACCTCTTCTATGCTTTTGCCATGAACTTTAGCTTCTGCCTCTGCTATAATTCCAAATGTTTTTAGAGCCATATCCTTGGCGTCTTGATTCATATTAGAGCTTAAGATAATTTCGTTGATGTCTTCGATGTTTCTGTGAAGGTGATGTTCTTGATTGTCATGATTGTGGCTGTCATGTTCTTCTAGTATTACATCAAAGTCTTTTGCTTTTATTCCGCATTTAATGGTGTGGGATATCTTTATTTTGTATCCGTCTATATTAAGGCTACTAAGGCCTTGTAATAAAGTATCTTCATCTGCTCCTAGATCTAGCAAAGCCGCAACAGTCATATCGCCGCTTATACCTGAGTAGCATTCGAGGTAAAGGGTATTTTTCATTTGGGCACGGGTCTCCTTTGGATTTATAATGTAAGGTGTTGTGTATTAGCCGAAAGCGGAATGCGGAAAGCTGAAAAGATCCTTCGCTTCGCTCTAGGGTCTGGCTTTGGGGTCTAAGATCCCTCGCTTCGGTCTAGGATCTTTTCTCGCCCGAAGGCGAGTTGGTTTTGCTGACCACCTGACCACCCGACCACCTGACCACCTGACCACCTGACCACCTGACCACCTTAAGCAGTT
>CAZVEI010000226.1:0-550 GCA_964626295.1 uncultured Alkalibaculum sp. | reverse complement strand
AATTTTGTTCAGTATCCTTTTTATCTCCGTTGCAGTCTCTCTATAGACGCCAATCGACCGCCCGTAGGGGTCTGGAAGGTTCATTTGGTTTATGTCTAGTTGGTAGTCTGAGTCTTGGGTTAGACCCTTTTTTTCTAGTAGTAGGGATAAGTATTCTTTTAGTGTAAAAGTTTTTTCTATTGCTTTGGCGTGCCTGCGTATTACATTATCTGTATGGTAGTGGGTCATGGTGAGGATTAAATCTGCTTCTTCTACTAGTTTTTCTGTTAGTGGTTGAGAGAGATGTTTTTTTATGTCTATGTTCATTTCTGACATGATATTGATGGCCTTTTGGTTTGCAGGCTCGCTAAAAAACACATCTGTTCCTGCAGATTTTATAGTGATGTCTTCGTTTTTAAGAAGATCCTTAAATATTCCTTCTGCCATACTACTTCGGCAAGTGTTTCCAGTACAGACGAATAAGATTGTTTTCATGTTATTCCTCCATTTTAAGGTGGTAAGGTAGTCTAATGACTATAGCAGGGGCTGGGGCTGGCTCTGGGGTCTTAAG
>CAZVEI010000225.1:0-3673 GCA_964626295.1 uncultured Alkalibaculum sp. | reverse complement strand
ATTCTATAATTCTTATTTAGCAAAGATTCCAATCCCGTCCAAAAAATCTCTAAGCAAATGCCGATTAAACCATAAATAATATATCTGCGTAAAAACATACTTTTTCCCATATCTTTATTATTAATCCAACAAATTAAGCTATACTCATAAATTATTGGTAAATTAAGTACCATATTTAGGAAATGTATTAAATGAAAAAGTTGGATAGAATAAAATAAGGAGGTGCTTTTATTGTGAGAGATCATCAGGTACAATTGAACTGCATTCGAAGAGTGAATAAACTAAAGGGGCTTAATCAATTAATTGCAACTATTGGTTATGGAGTTGCTCCAACAATACAATCTATTAAGCCATCCTCTTTATTGACTCTAAATTCACGTCAAAACCGATTAGATTTATGGTTAGAAAATCAATATGACATAGCCCGTTTTTTCAGAGTGCAGGTATTTTGCCTTAGAGAAGGTAATAAGAGTTCTACTTTTTTATTTTATAAAGAAGAGAACTTAAAAAAACAGTTACAAAAAGACGATATTAGAGAGATTCTTATGAGAAAAGGTTATATAGGTAATTTGACCAATCAATTAGAGCAATTGAAAAAAAACTATACAAAAGAATTTCCTCATGAAATTGGGTTTTTTCTAGGAATCCCTGCTGAAGATGTAAAGGGTTTTGTTTTAAATAACGGGAAAAACTATTTGATAAATGGATACTGGAAAGTCTATAATAATGTAGACTACGCGGCTCAAACATTTCATGAATACGATGACGCTAGGGTTCATACATTAGATCAGATATTAACCCATATAAACTAAAATTAGCCAATAAAGTAAAGTGGATCAAATAAACTCGCTTAAGAGTGAGAAAATTTAAGATTAACATCCTACCTAAGTCACTATTAGTGACTTAAAAGGTTTTACTTAAAACTTACAGCGTAGAACTTATAACTAAAACGCCTACGGCGTTTTATGAAAGCTTAATGTAATGTTTACAATATATCCATATCCTTTCCTAAAATATATGATAAAATTGAAGGGATACAAAAAAAGAAAAATAGGTGTAATTTATGTTAGATATTGGAATAATGGCTACAGTAGCTAGTCCATACCTAAGTGTATTACCTCCCATTATAATAGCTTTTTCAATATATAAAAAGAAAATACCCATTATTTTAGATCCTATTAACCTTAGTTTAATAGTGCTCTTTATCTGGTCTATGATTTCAGGAATAGTAAATAAATCCCTTTTATCGATGCTAACATCATTTATGTTCTTGATGTATATGAGCTTAAATACTTATTTGCAGAATTATTTAAAAGATCAAGAAACCATCGATCAATTCTTGCGTAAGGTTTGGGTTTGTTCTTTTGTAGCAGGTATTTTAGGCTTAATTGAAAAACTAGCTTCCAATTTTGTGGACATGACATGGATCTCTGATTTGTTTTTTAAAGGGCCCTATAAACCTACTGTAGAAAATTATAGAATTTATAGTACCTTTGGAAATCCTAATATCGCCGGGGCTTGGTTTGCGGCTATGGTGTTATTGGCTTTTTACTTATACGGGCGCGGAAAAGAAGATAAAAAAGGATGGTATTTACTTAGTATAGGTGTTTTTGCCCTAGCTTTAATAGCAACAGGCTCTAAGGGAGCCACTATAGGTCTGCTAATTGGAATATTAATATACGGTTTATGTCAAAAAGATAAAGCTACGAGGATTGCCTTAATCGCCATTTTTGTTGCAATACTTGTCTTTGCATTGCTTTCTCCAGAAATCAATCATTCAACCAATAGCAGAAATACTATATGGGAAAAATCTATGTATTTATTTTTAGATAAACCTATTACTGGTTGGGGTACTTTTGGAATATGGACAAATATAAAGAAAACTCATGCTCATAATATATGGATTAGTATGCTCGCCTTATATGGCATTGTAGGTTTTACATTGTATTTGTGGATGAAAAGTTACATCATTAGATTATTGCTTGTAATCAAAAAAAATAATGCTCCTACATTTTCTCTGCTCGTCTCTATTCAGGCAATGATTGTAGGACATGGTATTGTAGATTTTATCATTATGGCTCCTCAAGGAGGAATTCTCTTCTTTGTGTGTACATCAATTATTTTAAGCGTAGCAAATCAATACCAAACTCAAACGTATCCAGAATTTGTATTTAAAGAAGTTGGATATATGAACAGAAAAATATAAAGTACAAGTTCTAAGTTCTAAGTTCTATTTGAATTTAGGACTTTTTTTCTTCAAGGTGGTATGGTCGTAGGTTGCGGGCTTGTAGCTCCTTTTAGTCGCTACAAACCTCGTCGACCTTGATAGGGGTAATACCACTTGATTTCTCTTTCCCTTGGCTCTAGACAAATCGGGTATTACTCCTAGGTGGCAAGCTGAAAAGTAAAAGCGGAACTTACCTATATGGTCTGTGAGAATATTTTAAATGAAAATAAGAATAATTAGCCATAGTATAAAATGTGTACAAGTTATGCACAAAATTGTTGAAAAGGTTAATAACTTGTGAATAACCCAAAACTCCTTGTGAGTAAATTTGCTATGCTACATAAATAATGAAGTTATTCTATGAAAACAAAGAGAATTATTCATAGGTGATATGTTGATAACTTGGTGATATGTTGATAACTTTTTGTATTTTCCTTATTTTGACAACATTTTTCGTGATAAAAAGGCAAAAATTTGACATAATATTAGTATGCTATAAAGAAAATATAAAATTTATTAAATAGAAGAGGTGGAGTTTATGTCAAAACCAAAGAAAACATTAGTACCTGAAGCAAGAGAAGCTATGACAAGATTTAAATTAGAATGTGCAAAAGAAATCGGACATCTGCAGTACTGTAAAGAAAACAACGACCACTACAAAGGAGACTTGCCTGCAAAACAAAATGGAATGGAAGGCGGCCCTATTGGTGGACAAATGGTGAAAAGAATGATCGAGATGGAAAGACAAAGATTTGAGAATTCGATGGAATAAAAAAGAAACGGCTGTCGCCGTTTCTTTTTTATTAGGTGGTCAGGTGGTCAGCTTTAAGGTGGTCAGGAAAATCTAAACTCGCCTTTAGGCGAGTGGCTACTGCCCCTTAGAGTGCTTGAGCTTCCTTGTAGCTAGTAGAGATCCTTCGTTGTACTATCATTTCATTACCGCTCAACACTTGTTTCACTATCGTTCAACTGGCATTTCTTACAGGTGCCGTACAATTCTAATTTATGATCTTCTAAATTAAATTCTTTTTCTTTAGACAGTTGTTGCAAAGTTTCCATTGGGCAAAAGTCGATAGCCTCTGTTTTACCGCAATTTTTGCAGATAAGATGGTGGTGATGACCATAATGGTTGCAAATGAGTTTGTACAAAGAGGTAGCCTCATCCATTACCTTGTACACTAAATTTAATTTTTCTAGTATCTCTAAATTTCTATAGATTGTTGAAATATTTGTCTTACTATAGAGTTGCTTCGCTCTCGCAAATAGAGCTTCTATAGAAATTAAACTTGTATCGTTCTCAATTAACGCCTGAATAATGGCCTTTCGTTGAGGAGTTATTTTATAATCATTTTTTTTTAGTACATTAATTATATCCTCTATATTCATGTGAATCCTCCTGAGAAGGAATAATAAGCTTTTCCTTTGAGATTTTTTATTCCCCTTATA
>CAZVEI010000224.1:2579-3674 GCA_964626295.1 uncultured Alkalibaculum sp. | reverse complement strand
TAATCAACAGTCATACTATTTGAAAGCAAATTTACTTCCACAGAATTGACGCCGCCAAGTTTTTTTACTGTCTTTTCAACACTTGCCGAACAAGCTGAACAAGTCATGCCTGTTACATTAAACTTTTGATTCATATTTTCACCCCATCTTTATTTATATAACCTCACCCCTAGGGGGGTGTCTATAGCTATATACTACATGGCTTATTGTGTTTTGTCAATAGATTTTTTAAATATTCATCCAACCAGCTCATATATTCTTCTTAGTATATACATTAAATAAACACTTCATGAAAAAGTGATGTTTTTTCTATACACAAAAAGCATCTTCTATGTGAAGATGCTTTTTAAGGAGAGTTTTTCTTTAGCTAGAGTTTTGATTTCTTGCTAAATATTTATTATATGAGTTTTTTAGTAATTGTTTAATATACCCTTTATGGTTTCATAACATTCTGCATCGCCGTAAAGAATATCGTAAAGACCTTTAAGGAGAAGAAGTTCACTTTGTAGTTTTCCTTCTTTGATTAATTCCCGTGACAATTTGTATCCAAATTCTACAGCCCCGTATCCTTCTACAGTAATATCCTCATCTGCCATCTTCTTAATGGCGTCTTTGCTATTCATTCCTGCACCGATGGTTTCACCAAGGATTCTGTTTCTACCTGCTTCACCTGTTACCTCTAAATCTCCAGCACCAGGTAAACCTATGACAGACCTCATTTCTCCGCCTAGGGCATTGCTTAGCTCAATCATTTCTTGAAGAGCTATTGCAAAAAGGGCTGATTTCGTGTTATTGTGGCTATAGCCTTTTATTTCTTTAAACCCTTCTGCAAACCCTAGGGCAATTGCGTAAGCATTTTTCATAGCCACAGAAACTTCTACTCCAATTACATCTGTATCTGCTTTTACATTGTAAACATCTGTTTGAATCAGTTGCTTAAAATTGCTCGCTGCTTCTATTTCCTTAGAGGCATAAATCAAATTACTTGGAGAGCGATACACTACTTCATTTGCCTTACAAGGTCCTCCTATTGCCACAATAGGTATATTCTGTAGTGATTCTGGTATGCGTTCTTCTAATATTTCTGGTAGAAGT
>CAZVEI010000224.1:0-2569 GCA_964626295.1 uncultured Alkalibaculum sp. | reverse complement strand
TTTTGATACGGTCGCTACAATAGTCCCTTCCTTTAAATAAGGTGCTACTCTCTCGAAGACCATACCTAAAGCATCTGATGTAATAGCCATAATAACATGTGTAGCGTTTTCCATAGCTTGAGCTAATTCATGCTCGTAGTAAAACTTTACATCTGGAAGTAGGTGTTTATGTTTTGGATGCTCTTTTCCTGCCTTTAGAGCATCGATAATTTCTCCATCAAGCTCTGTTCCCCATAATCTCACTTCAATTCCGTTATCGTATAAAGGTACAACTAGTGCGCTACCCATAGCTCCTGCACCGATAATCGTCACTATCTGCCTATAGGAATTTTGTTTCGCAGTTCTGTCTTGCTTTCTTCTGTCGGGTAAAGTTGATGTAAAATATCCGTTTCAATGACTCTAGGAGCTATAGCATTTACATTGACTCCATTAGGGCCGTACTCTTTGGCAATATTTCTCATCAAACCATGCTGACCTGCTTTAGAGGCTGCATAGTGAGGACCTCCACCAGTACCTGTAATTGCAGAACCAGATGTAATAAATACAATCTTCCCATGGTCTTTAGGAGTCTTCGCGCTAAAATCGCCTTCGAAAGCCTTTAATGTGTAGAAAGAGCCGCTTAGATTGATTTTTAACACTCTATCCCATTCCTCTATAGAAACCTCATCTATACTGTGTTTGTAGCTTATCCCCGCGTTAATGACCAAGATATCTACTTTTTCAAACTTTTCAACAGCCTTATTTCTTGCAAGAGACAAAGATTCATAATTAGATACATCTGTTTTTACAAACAACGCACCTTGTCCACTTTCAAAAAGTTCTCCTTCAAACTCTTTACCTGCTACTTCATCAAAATCTAGAATAATTACATTGGCGCCATGATCACTAAATTTTTGTGCAATAGATTTTCCAATACCTTTTGCTGCACCTGTGACAACAACTGTCTTTCCTTCAAATTTCATCTGCAAGCCTCCTAGAATCGTCTTGTAATATTATTCATCAAATATATATTATACAGTTTTACCTAGTTAAAGTATATTCATTTCATGAAATAATTCTCACAAAAAGATATAAAAGTCTATAGTAACAATTTATAGTCTTCACATAAGTTTTTTCTCCTTAGGCTTGCTTTTTTTCTGACTTTACACTTTACTTTTGCTTGTATTGTTTTTTAATGAATAATCGAGTAAGAGGTAGATAATTATTTTATCTACCTCCGCTCACACCACCGTGCGTACGGGTCCGTATACGGAGGTTCTCTATTTTACACAAACTTTCGAATAGTAAACAGAAAAATTGAGCTTCCTTCAGATTCCACGTCGTCATAGACACCCTTGCTCTTGCTATGTGCTTGGCACTACTATCTCGCACTCGGGACTTTCACCCGTTAGCGCGCCCATGCTGGGCGCACTAAGAAAAAACACGAGTATAAAATGACTCGTGTTCGCTATATATATTATAAGTTGACCTTCTACAACAGCACCGCATCAATTAATTTCTTCGTGTACTCTTCCTTAGGATTCATGATTACTTGATCAACGGTTCCCCCTTCTACAATTTGTCCTTGGTACATAACCAATACTCTGTCACAGAACTGCTGTACTAAAGCAATATCATGGCTAATAAAAAGGTAGGACATCCCTTGTTCCTTTTTTAGTTTATGCAATAATTCAATAATTTGCTTTTGTACTGTTACATCTAAAGCGCTGGTAACTTCATCACAAATTAAAAGATCGGGGTTTGTCATAATGGCTCTTGCGATAGCTACCCTTTGGCATTCACCTCCGCTGACTTCATGGGGGTATTTTAAGGCGTATTCACTTGGCAAGCCTACAAGATCTAAGAGCTCATACATACGCAGCTTTGCCTTCGATTTGGATATTCCTTGATTAAGGGACCCTTCTATAATGCTCGGTCCTAGTTTAATCCTTGGGTTAAAGGAATCTACAGGCATTTGAAAAATCATCTGCATGTTTTTGTACAGTCCCTTGCGTTCTTTTCCCTTTATATTTGTAATATCTTTACCTTTAAAATAAATATTTCCTTCATCCGGCCTTTCTAAATAGGTTATTATTTTAGCTATAGTGCTCTTACCTGAACCACTTTCACCTACAATACCTAAGCATTCTCCTTCTTCCATTGTAAAGGAAATATGATTAAGAGCTTTACTATGAATGTCTTTTTTTACAAAGGTTTTACTAACACCCTTTACTTCTAATATCGTGCTCAACCATTTTTCCTCCTAATTCTAGGTACTGCCATAATGAGATTTTTTGTATACTCTTTTTGTGGATGAAAGATGATCTGGTCCTTTTCGCCGTATTCAACTACTCTTCCATCTTTCATTACTACAACAGAATCTGCCATATAGGAAATGACTCCTATATTATGACTCACAATTACAATCGCTGTATTATAAGCATCTTGAATTTTCATCATTTCTTTGACTACTTGTGATTGTATGGTCACATCTAAGGCAGAGGTTGGCTCATCTGCAAAGAGGAGAGATGGCTTTAAAATCATAGCCATCATGATGCCTACTCGTTGGTTCATTCCTCCAGACAGTTCA
>CAZVEI010000223.1:0-3689 GCA_964626295.1 uncultured Alkalibaculum sp. | reverse complement strand
CAGTCTAAATACGAAGATACTTTTGAAATTTTATTAGTAAACAAAGAGGGATACGTTACAGAAGGAAGTAGGTCCAATGTATTCTTTGTAAAAGATAAAAAAGTCATCACCACTCCAGCCCAAAATGTTTTATTAGGCGTGACTCGTAAATATATTTTAGAGCTCTGTGAAAAGAATCAAATTGGGGTAGAATATCGAAATATTTCAGAAGAAGAAGTCTATGAAATGGATGGAGCGTTTTTAACGGGAACTACAGTAGATGTAACTCCTATAATAAAAATTAACAATACACCATTTAAAGAAATAGACAAGACAATTATTACTTTGAAAAATCAATATGAAGAACTGATGAAAGAGTACTTAAAAAACTTTGAGGCAAACTGATGAAATGCATTGTTTCTGAAGATATTAGCCAAGAAGCCTATGACAACCTCTTACAATTTTCAAAAGATTTTATGTTCATTCGAAAGTGCGAGAGTTTGTATAAGGGGATTGACAGTCATGCAGATTTGCAGTGCTTTCCCCTAGAACATCATAGAGTAATAGTCCATCCTGGCATTCATCCTGAGACAATTGAAGAAGCCAAAGCTATGGACATAGAACTTTTATACGGAGAGACAAAGCTAGAAAAAAAGTATCCTAAAGACATTTCTTATAATGTGGCTAGAGTGGGAAAGAATGTTTTGCATTATGTAAATCATATGGACCCAGTAGTAAAGAAGGAGCTAGAACGTAGAAAATACAATTTTATTAATGTAAAGCAAGGCTACACAAAATGCTCTGTATTACCTTTGGGGGAGCACAGCATTATTACTGCAGACTTAGGAATTGCAAAAGAGATAAAAGAGAGCGCTATGGATGTACTTTTAATAGAAGGTGGGCATATTGAATTACCAGGTTTTAATACGGGCTTTATAGGTGGAGTTTGTGGAGTGATTGAGGAGAAGGGCATGGTTTTATTTAATGGAAATCTTGCCCTTCACCCAGATTGCATAAAAATTTGCTCTTTTTTAAAGGAAAGAGGATACGACTATAAGTGTTTGACTCATGGGCCTCTAATAGATGTAGGGAGTATTTTCTTTTTGTCTTAAAGTATATTATACCAGCTGATTCTTTCTTTCTCGTATATATGTTCAAGATAATAAGTGAGCTTTGAAAGGTTTTCTAAGGTGCCAGCTACATCTTTTACTTCAAAATAAACATCCGATCCTCTTATAGTTTCTTCAATATTATCAATTTCATCGTGTCCAATATAGGTCATCCATAAAGTACAGGTAGGCTCCCATTTCTCTTTAAAAGTTTCGTAGAGATTTTTGGATTCTTCCCAGTCCTCTTCTCTTACAAGGTCTTGTATTTGGGCTAGGTCTTCGGATAGAGATTTTGACGTCTCTTCAATTTCACTGCATAAAAAAGTAGCACCAAATAAATAAACTGCAACAAGGGCAACAGAGAGGAATAAAGGTTTCATATTATTGCTCCTTTCTGTGGAAATGCAGATTTCCATCACTTATATATGCTAAAAATACTTCTTTATCGGAAGTGATTCCATTTTTCTTTAATTCTTTGTCGAGCCACTTTTCAGCTATATTTTCCTCTTTTAAATTTTCATGTAATCTGATTCCATCTGCAATGACGTTTATAGGTAAGGCAGGACCATCCTTAGGAACAATGCTCATTTGCCCATTAGTTTCAAGTATAATAGTATCAATTTCATGTAATAGTGGACGCCCTTGAGAGCGAAGTTCTTCGTGAAGATCGCTTAAACTAATTCGTTGAGACCTCATTTCTTTTTCCTGTAAAATTCCAGCTTTCATGAGAAAAGAAGGTTTTCCTGTGACGATTCTCCTGCCAAGGCGAGTTTTTAACATAAAAAAGATCATAAGAGAATCAATGAATAGCATAGCAATTAAAGGAACGATACCATTAAATAGTGGGGTATCAATGCTTTCTAAAGGGCCTGTAGCAATGTCTGCCGTCATAATAGTCACGATTAATTCGGAAGGTTGCATCTCACCAACTTGTCTTTTTCCCATTAAACGAATGACTAAAAAAACGGATAGATACAAAATGACTGTTCGGATAAAAATAATATGCAAAAGATATCACCTCTTAAGTAATGTCATCTATTATTATTGACCTAATTTTTTAAAAAATTCTTGTAATAATGTTTTATTATTAGACAATATTGATATAATATATTACAATAACCTATTTAGGGGGGAAAGAAATGTGTATAGCAGCTTTTTTCGATGTAGATGGTACCTTGTACAGGGATTCCCTTATGGTAGAACACTTTAAAAAGTTAATAAAATATGAAGTACTTGATCCTGCTATTTGGCATGGAAGTGCTAAAGAAAAGTTTGAAAACTGGGCTAAAAGGCATGGCGATTACGAAGATTTTCTTTTAGAAATTGCAAATATCCATTTAAGCCACTTAAAAGGCATAAATAAGGACTACATCAATTTTATAACAGAGCAAGTCGTAAATCTAAAGGGAGATAGAGTATACCGATTTACAAGGGATCGAATTAACTGGCATCAAAAAGAAGGTCATACAGTCATCTTTGTATCTGGAAGCCCCTCTTTTATACTTGAGAAGATGTCTGAAAAATACAATGTAAAATTATACAAAGGCACAGAGTACTTAGTAGATCAAGAAAATAAATTTACTGGTGAGCTTATTCCTATGTGGGAATCAGAAAGCAAAATGGTAGCTATAGATGAGTTTGTTCGTAAATACAATATTGATTTAGATCGAAGTTACGCCTATGGCGATACGAATGGCGATTATGATATGTTGAAAATCGTAGGCCATCCAGTGCTAATTAACCCTATAAAAAAACTTGTAGACAGAGTTCAAAAAGATCAAGAGCTTATGGATAAGGCAGAGTTTATAGTTGAAAGAAAAGATGTGATTTATAAGATACCGTCCAATGTAGAAACGCTTTAAGGTGGTAAGCAAAATCAAATGCCACCACCCTGGTAGTGTAAGCTTACAAGCTTTTAAAGAGTGTAGTGGCGGACGACTCTGTCCGCCTAGACGTATATGATAACGTGTCAGGAAAGCTTTGCTTTCACGAGTGGAGATAGAAAGATATAAAATTATTCATCATAGAAGTTGACATTTTGAGACAAAAGTATTATATTTTTTATATAAAACTAAAGAGACAAAGACTGTGAAGAGGACGAGTAGGTTAGACCGGTTACAAGAGAGGAAGTACACTTGCTGGAAGTATTTCTTAATTAGGCTTTCTGAATACCACCTTGGAGTCATGGGCTGAAAATAAGTAAGCCTTATCGGTACATACCGTTATCATGTTTGAAAGTGGATTTAAATCAATTAAGGTGGAACCGCGGAATTTTTTCGTCCTTTGCAAATTTTGCAAAGGACGTTTATTTTTTGCGTGATAATACGAGCTAAGCGGACTCTACAACATTCCAGCAACCTATCAAAACTCGAAGAGTTTTGACAATTATAGATGTAAAAAAGCTTCTCAAAAATTTATTTTTGAGAAGCGGTTTACATCTATAATTAGTCGGTTGATTTATCAACTGTCTAGGTTGCGTCTAATGTGAAAGACTCCATTTGGCGACATTCGCGACGGAGCATCCGCAAAGCGGATGCGGAGGGCGGAAAAGCTTCTCAAAAATTTATTTTTGAGAAGCGGTTTACATCTATAATTAGTCGG
>CAZVEI010000222.1:0-3697 GCA_964626295.1 uncultured Alkalibaculum sp. | reverse complement strand
AGAAAAGTGACGCTGGAGATACTTTAAGAGATATTACAACAAAACAAACTTTCCAATAAACTAAAAGAGGATGTATGAAAAAACATACATTCTCTTTTTTTAAAAGTCTATGTATACTAGAGTAGCAAAAAGAATCTAGATTAAATTCCATATATCGCAAGGAATCACATAAGGTTTTTCCTGATAGACCACCTGGTATCTGATAACTGTATTTTTCTCTTTCCATATAGTATAATAATATATAGAAAGAAGGTGTTGCCTGTGAATTGGAAAAACAAATTAGAGAGAAAATGGAGTTCCTTTGCTATTAGCAATTTAATGATGTATATAGTAGCTATCAATTTAGTTGTTTATTTAATTCAGTATTTAAATTTAGTGCCTAATATTACTGAGTATTTGTATTTTGCACCCTCTTTGTTTTTACAGGGGCAGATTTGGCGTATTATTACTTTTATTTTTATTCCACCAAGTGCAAATGTTATATTCATTTTATTTGTTTTATATTTTTACTACACCATCGGATCGTCATTAGAAAATGAGTGGGGAACAACTAAGTTTAATATGTATTATGTATTTGGCATGATTGGAGCCATCGCTGCATCATTTATTACACAATATCCTTCTATGTCTATTTATCTTAATTTATCTTTATTTTTAGCTTTTGCACAAATTTATCCTGAGTATGAAATACTCTTGTTTGGAATTGTACCAATTAAAGTAAAGTACTTAGCCTATTTGGATTGGTTTATCTTTGCTTTGACTATTATTTTTGGAGCTCTTCCAGAAAAAATCTTTGCCGTTTTTTCACTTATAAATTTCTTCATCTTTTTCTATGAAGATTTCTTTAAAGATTTAAAATTAAGAAGACAAGTGTATAAAAATCGGAAAAATTTCCAAGGGCAAGTTCGAAAATTTAGAAAAAAATAGGATCCCCCATGTAGTTAAGAAGTTTTTTTAAAGGAAAACTACCTTTTGCTATATTATAACCTTTATAATATATAGTGATGGTATTATATTGATATTTTGAAATTCTATATTTTAAGGGAGTGTGCTTATGAATAAAAAGGTTTTAATTGTAGGTGGAGTTGCAGGTGGAGCTAGTGCAGCAGCAAGACTTCGCAGGCTAGATGAAAGTGTAGAGATTATACTCTTCGAAAGAGGAAACTATATTTCTTTTGCCAACTGTGGTTTACCTTATCATATTGGGGAGGTAATAGAAGAAAGAGAAAACTTATTATTACAAACTCCTGAAGCTATGAAGAAGAGGTTTAACATCGATGTAAGGGTTAATAATGAAGTAATCTCAATAGATAAAGAAAAGAAAAAGATATCTGTGAAAAATATCACTACTGGAGACATTTACGATGAAACTTACGATGAATTAATTTTATCAACAGGTTCTTCACCTCAAAAGCCATCTATACCAGGAATTGATGAAAAAAATATTTTTACCATATGGAATATTCCAGATATGGATGACATTAAAAGTTTTCTCTCAAAAGGAGATATAAAAGATGTAAGTGTCGTAGGTGGAGGCTATGTTGGCGTAGAAATGGCAGAAAATTTTCGCGAGCTGGGTTTGAATGTTTCTTTAATTCAAAGACCAAATCAAGTGATGACTTCTGTAGATTTTGAAATGGCTCAATTCCTTCACATACATATGGAAGAAATGGGTGTTAAGCTGATTTTAGAAGATGGAGTTAAAGAGTTTAAAAGGAAAGGCAATAGAACTTTAGTTGTAACAGGCAAGGGAAAGGAAATAGAATCTGACTTAGTGATTTTAGCCATAGGTGTAAGACCAAACAGTCAACTTGCAAAGGATGCAGGTTTAAAACTAAACGATAGGGGCGGCATTGTAGTAGATGAATACATGCAAACTTCAGATCCACATATTTATGCTGTAGGAGATGTAATTCAGGTCAAAGATTTTGTAAACAAGATAGACACAATGATTCCATTAGCTGGTCCAGCAAATAAGCAGGGTAGAATTGTAGCAAATAATATTGCAGGACAAAGGGAAAGTTACAAGGGAACACAAGGCAGTTCTGTAGCAAAAATCTTTAATTTAACTGTTGCTAGTACAGGAGCTAATGAAAAGACATTAAAAAAATTAGGAAGGGTTTACGGGAAGGATTATCAGTGTATTTATTTGCATCCAGCAAATCATGCAGGTTACTACCCAGGCTCTAAGGTGATCCACATAAAATTGATCTATGAACTTCCAACTGGAAAAGTCCTAGGTGCTCAAGCTGTTGGTGGCATAGGTACAGATAAACGGATAGATGTCATGGCAACAGCCATTCGATTTGGAGGGACGGTAGAAGATTTAAAAGAATTAGAACTTGTCTACGCACCTCCATATTCTTCTGCAAAAGACCCTGTTAATATGGCAGGTTTTGTAGCTACAAACCATTTATCAGGAAATATGGATGTAGTGCAATATTATGAAATAGAAAATCTCGATTTAAATTTGTATACTATATTAGATGTAAGAACACCTGTGGAGAGAAACTTTGGATATGTTCCAAACTCTATTAATATCGCTGTAGATCAACTACGCAATCGACTTAATGAACTAGATAAGAGTAAGATCATTGTAGTTTATTGTGCAGTGGGAGTCCGTTCATGGACTGCCTATAATATACTTAAACACAATGGATTTACCCTTCGCAATTTAACAGGAGGCTATACAAGCTATTCTACCGCCTATTATAATCAAAAAGACAAAATAGATTATCCAAAAAATTAGTTCCTAGTGTCTGGGCATTGCTTTAGGGTCTAAAACTGGAGTTTTGAGCTCTTAATAGCAAAAGCAGCGGTTGGAATTAAAGTATTTTTACAATAAAAAAACTCCCTTGGGAGTTTTTTGTTGTAAATTTGTATTATTTTTGCTTTATTGTATCTATTAATGAGTATAACCTTTAGCAGCAAAATAACCCTAAAGGAATACCCTAATGCGAGTGACTAGAGACTATTTCGTTGCCCTAAAATAAGCGTAGCTCATAGGGTCTTTTGCATCGAAGATTTCTCCGCCTACAACTTTAACGATGAATAGATTATGTGTTCCTAAATCTTGTGTTTTATCTTTTTGTACTTCACATTCTACGTATCCAATAGCATTTGTTAGAACAGGTAATTTTAGATTTTTTGAACGTTTATACTGTGCATTTTTAAATTTTTCTACATCTCTTCCAGAGCTATATCCAAATCTTTTTACTTCGTTGTGATTGTCTGTGCCTAAGAAGTTTACAGCAAATACACCAGACTCTAAGATATAATCACTTGTTAAATTGTTCTTATTAATTCCAATAACTGCTTGCATTGGAGTATCTGTCATTTGAACAAAGCTATTAGAAGTCATACCATTTATTTTATTATCTTTATTAAAAGATGTTATAACGTATAAACCATAAGTACAATTGAATAATACATTTTGAATAGCTTGTTTTTCTGCGTCAGATTGTTGTACTTCCTCTGGCATTAAATCAAATTTGTCGCTGCCTACGCCACAAGTTGGGCATTTTTCTGGTGCATTAGGACCTGTATGGATATATCCACATACTCTACATTTCCATTTTTTCATTTTATAATCCTCCTTAAATATGATGATTCTCCATAATGATACCCAACTAAATTATTAGTTAAACATTCATATTTCAGGTGGTAAGGTGGTAAGGTGGTCAGGTGGTAAGGTGAT
>CAZVEI010000221.1:0-3711 GCA_964626295.1 uncultured Alkalibaculum sp. | reverse complement strand
TGGAGGAGATTTGTAGACCATTTTACAAATCTCTCCACCTTTGTATCATTTAAACCCCAATACTCTTCAATAGAATCCCTCTGCCCTTCTGTTACAGTTCCCGTCCCTATGTACTGCCTTATAGGATCAATAGGTGAGTTTACTGCTAAAGTAAAAGTCACAACGGAAACTAATACAATGAGTAAGATCATTTTCATGAAGTTTTTAATGACGTAATTGGTTATATTCATATTGTTCATCCAATCTTTTTTATTCTGTCCATGTCCAATCTCTTAAGTTCGCAACAAATGGCCATGCATGACCATGAGGATGTATTTTTTGTTCTCCTACGTCAAGACCTTCACTTATATAATACAGGTGGTCAATATTTACAAGCCAAACCCAAGGTGCATCGCCTAAAATAGAGGTTCCTGTTTTTCCATCCCACTGTACCTTTTTCCATAATTCGTTTGCCTTTTCCTGATCCGATGTTTTCAAAGCTTCTTCTAAGTATTTATCTACTGTTGAATTGTCAAAATTCTCTGGATTATAGTAATTTGGCAATCCTTTGTTGCTGCTGTGATACAATAGGTATGTTTCCATAGGATTTTGATCTCCCCAGCCCATAAGTACTGCATCTTGATACATTCTTCGATCGATTTCATCCCAGCCCATGCCTTCTACTGCAATAGAAATACCTAGTTCCTTTACTTGACCAGCAACTGCTAAAGCAAGACCTTGTCTTACAGAGTCACCAGAAGAGTAAATGAGATTAAATTCTGCTTTTTGGCCTCCTTTTTCTCGAATGCCATCATTGTCCTGATCGACCCATCCAGCTTCTTCTAATAATTCTTTTGCTTTTTCTACATCATATTTTACTATGGATTCTTCATTAAACCAAGGCATACCATCAGACTCTGTATAAGCAGGAGTACCGTATCCATTTAAGACTTCATCTACTAATTTTTCTCGGTCAATGCCATAGGACAATGCTTTTCGAATAGCAATATCAGATGTAACATTATTGCCTATTGGGTAACCGCCCTCTGTCTTTTTGCCTTGAGCAGGAACGACTGGAAGTGTAAGACCTCTATTGTCGATGGTCGCTGCCTTATATATACTCATACCTTCAATTTCTCCTGTAGCAAGACTTGGCACTGTCATCGCTACATCTAATTGCCCAGCTTTTGCAGCTACTAATGCTGCGTCTTCTGTCATAAATAAAACCGTTACTTGCTTCATTTCAGGAACAGTGCCATAGTAATCTTCATTGGCTTCAAGGACTACTTGTTGGCCCTTATCCCATTGTACAAATTTAAATGGTCCACTTCCTATAGGATTATCTCCATAAGTATCAGAATAGGCGTGCTCTGGAACAATACCTGTCTTTGCTATGCTATAAATAAATGTAGATTCTGGATTTTTTAATTTCATCTCTACTGTAAAATCATCTTTAGCAGAAATTTTTTCTAATACAGTAAAATCCACAATGGAATTACTTGTCTTCGCACTTTCATATGTAAAGACTACATCCTCTGCTGTAACTTGCTCCCCATCTGTAAAATAGGCATCATCTCTAAGATTAAAGGTAAGGGTTAAGCCGTCTTCGCTAACTGTGTAATCTTTCGCTAAATCACCCACAATTTTCATATCTGCATTTGTCTCTACAAGAGTACTCTGAATTAATGGACTACCATATCTTCCCCAGCCAATGACTGGGTCAAACCCTCCATCAGGCTCTGAACCTATAGCCATAACTATAGAATCTTTTTTTGCTTCTTTTTCATTGTTTTCGTCTTTCTTTATATTGGTTTCTTGATTAGAACATCCTACAAGTAAACTAAGTACCATAATTGCAATTAAAACTGCAGTTAAACGTTTTCTCAAAATAATATCCCCCTTTGTCATTTTACACAAAAAACAACAGACCATAAAGTACTGCAACATGTTGCAGTTTAACCTTCATGGTCTTAATATCAAGAGTATAAATATTTTATCTTGCTTTATTTGCTTTAATAATCTGAAACCTTCTTGGTTTCATATGGATTGATTAAAATATATCATATTACTGCAAACCTTGTCAATACTTAATACTATATTTTAAAAATTATAATTGATTGATTATACTTGCCATATATCCTGCTCCAAAACCATTATCGATATTAACTACAGCTGTCCCACTAGCACAGCTATTTAACATGGCTAGAAGTGCTGCTAAACCACCAAAGTTGGCACCATAACCGACACTAGTTGGAACAGCTAGGACAGGCTTAGACACTAGACCACCTAGCACACTAGCTAATGCCCCTTCCATGCCAGCTACAGCTACAACTACCCTTGCACCGGTAATAATATCTAATTTATCAAATAATCTGTGTATTCCCGCTACTCCTACATCGTAAATTCTTTCTACTTTATTTCCTAAGATTTCTGCAGTTATAGCTGCTTCTTCCGATACTGGAATATCCGATGTCCCTCCCGTTACTACTGCAATATAAGATTCTGTTGGAGTAAGCTTATGGTTTTCAATGGTGATCATCTTACAAGATTCGTGGTAGATGGCTTTATTACAAATTTCTTTAACTAACTGAAACATGGTTTCATCAGCCCTTGTGCCGATAATATTGCTACCTCTTGAAAGCATAGCCTCTACAATTTTTTGAACCTGCTCAGATGTTTTTCCCGCACAGTAGATTACTTCAGGATAGCCTTGTCTTAACTCACGGTGATGGTCAACCTTTGCAAATCCTAAATCCTTGTAAGGCAATTGTCTTAAACTCTCTACTCCCTCATCAATACTAACTTCACCGGACTTGATATCTTTTAATAAATCTCTTAAAGATTCTTCACTCATACTATCCTCCTCTGTGGTCTCCCCCCTTGGGTCAGCTCTTCTTTCAGGTCTTAAAGCTACCCAAGGTAGCTAGTGTGCTGGTGGCTGAACGCTGACGGCTATATCTTTTTGTCTTCTTCCGAAAGGACTTCGTTCATGCTCCCAGTGCGATACCCTAAAATATCAAGTGTTACGTATTTAAAACCGATTTTCTTAAATTCATCTCCAATTTGGTCCATTTTATCTAAATCAAAGAACTTTGCCCTTTCCTTTGGCTCTACCTCAATGCGGGCAATTTCGTCGTGGTGCCTTACTCGCATTTGTTTAAAACCTAGATCTAACAGATACTGCTCTGCCCTTTCTACCATAGAAAGTTTTTCTACGGTGATCTCCTTTCCATAAGGGAATCTTGAAGAGAGGCAAGCAAAAGCAGGCTTATTCCAAGTGGGCACATTAAGTTCTTTAGATAATTTTCGAATATCATCCTTCGTAAATCTCGCTTCCTTTAGAGGACTAATAACCCCTTGTTCTTTAGCTGCCTTCATTCCCGGCCTATAATCTCCCATATCATCTAAATTAGACCCATCAAAGACGTGCTTTAAACCGTACTTATCAGCTTGCTCCTTGACCTTTGAGAAAAGCTCTGATTTGCAAAAGTAACAGCGGTTTACTGGGTTCTTAGAAAAGCCTTCAATCTCTAGCTCTTCTGATACAATCGTAATGTGCTTTACCCTTAATTTTTCTGCATAACTCTTTGCCTCTTTATATTCTCGTTCTGGATACGTAGATGAACGAGCCGTAACACCTATAACCTGATCCCCTAATACGTCATAAGCAACGGTCAATAAAAAAGTACTATCTACTCCCCCAGAATAAGCTACTGCACCACTTCCAGCTTC
>CAZVEI010000220.1:0-3748 GCA_964626295.1 uncultured Alkalibaculum sp. | reverse complement strand
GACAGCATCTGTACAAATGGAGTGTGCTTGACGGTAACAGATCTTCAAAACAAAAGTTTTTCCGTAGATGTAATGCCAGAAACCATTCGCACTAGCAACTTGAAATCTCTCCGCTCTGGCAGCAACGTAAATTTAGAAAGGGCTTTAAAAGCCAGCGATCGCCTGGGGGGCCATATTGTTTCAGGTCATATTGATGGCGTAGGCGTTATTCAAAATTTTAAAGAAGAAGAAAATGCCACCTGGATTACTATTAAAGCGCACCAAAGTATTCTTAAGTACATTGTAGGAAGAGGCTCTATCGCCATCGATGGTACTAGTTTAACCGTGGCATATGTAGATGAAAAAGTATTTAAAGTATCCATCATCCCCCATACAAACGAAAAGACCATCCTTCTTAAAACAAGAATAGGTGACGAAGTAAACCTTGAGTGCGACGTAATCGGCAAGTACGTAGAAAAGCTAACAAAATACAGCAATGAAAACACATTCGACGTGGACTTCTTGGCAGACAATGGATTCATTTAGTAAAAAAGCAATCAGCCACCAACCGACCAACCATTTGACGTGTAATAGCGACATAGATAATCAGGTAACAAAGCTAAAAAAGAAAAACATAATTTCCTACAAAAACAGAAGGAGTGAACAACGTGTATCATTTTAACACTATTGAAGAAGCACTAGAAGATATCAAAGAAGGTAAACTCATTGTAATTGTCGACGATGAGGCCCGTGAAAATGAAGGGGATTTATATATAGCTGCAGAAAAAGCGACTCCAGAAAGCATCAACTTCATGGCAAAATACGGCAGAGGCCTTATCTGTACTCCTATGAAAAAACAAAGATTAGAAGAATTAAAAATCCCTCAAATGGCTCCTATCAATACAGATCCAAAATGCACTGGTTTTACCATTTCTGTAGACGCTACAGAGAGCACTACAGGTATCTCTGCATATGAAAGATCTGCGACTATTATAAAACTAACACAATGTGATGCAAAAAATGATGGATTTACTAGCCCTGGCCATGTTTTCCCTTTAGCAGCTGTCGATGGTGGAGTTCTAGAGAGAGATGGTCATACAGAGGCAGCTGTAAATCTAGCACAGTTGGCAGGACTTTATCCTGCTGGTGTAATATGCGAAATCATGAGCGAAGATGGAACCATGGCAAGAGTTCCTGAATTAATGGAGTACATAAAAGTTCACAACTTAAAGATCATTACCATTACAGATTTAATAGATTATATAAAAAAAAACGAACAAATAATTAAGAATTGTGCACGAGCTCAAATGCCTACAAAATATGGTGAATTTGAAATCGTGGGCTATAGAGAGAAGTACTCTAATTTAGAGCACGTAGCTTTAGTAAAAGGAGACGTTTCTAATGGAGACCCTGTACTCGTCCGAGTTCATTCCGAATGTTTAACAGGTGACGTATTTCATTCATTAAAATGTGATTGTGGTCAGCAATTAGAGCAAGCTATAAAAAATATAGAAAGAGAAGGCTGTGGTGTACTCTTATACCTGAATCAGGAAGGTCGAGGGATTGGCCTTGTAAATAAAATAAAAGCCTATTCCTTACAAGACAAGGGCATGGATACGATACAAGCCAATCTTGCATTAGGATTTCCAGAAGATTTAAGAGATTACCGAGTAGGCGCTCAGATTCTACAGGACTTAGGTATTAAAAAAATCAAGCTCATGACCAATAATCCACAAAAGATTTACGACCTATCTCTATATGGTATGGATATCGTAAAAAGAGTGCCAATACAAGTAGAATCAAATAGTAGAAACGAAGTTTATCTTAAGACGAAACAGGAAAAAATGGGTCATATTACATATTATTGATTAGGAGGAATAAAGAATGAAAGTATATGAAGGAAAATTGATTTCAAAAGGTAAAAAATACGGTATTATTGTAGGCCGATTTAATGAATTTATAGGAAGCAAATTGCTATCAGGGGCCATCGATGGACTAAAAAGGCACGGTGTACAAGAAGACGAAATTGAAATTGCATGGGTTCCTGGGGCCTTTGAAATTCCCTTAGCCGCTAAAAAAATGGTCCAAACGAAAAAATACGATGCAGTGATCTGTTTAGGTGCAGTCATTAGAGGATCTACTTCTCACTACGATTTAGTTGCAGGAGAAGCTACAAAGGGAATTGCTCATACCTCTCTAGAAATGGGCTTGCCAATTATCTTTGGCATCATAACAACAGAAAATATAGAGCAGGCCATAGAAAGAGCAGGTACAAAATGTGGAAACAAAGGCTATGACGCCGCCACTACGGCAATTGAGATGGTCAATTTGTGTGAACAGTGGTCGAACAATGGTTGAACGGTAGCTAAACTATAGTTAAACAATTGTTAATTGCAACGGATATAGATTTTTCTTCTCGCCTAGTATATTTATACATTATTGTAGGAATAATAGGAAAAATAACGAGGTGCGAGAAAATGATTTTTAGAAAAAAGTTGCTGTTTATTATTGCTATTTTACTACTTATTGAGCTATCAATATTTACCTATGTTTTTCTCCTCTCCCCTACCAATCATACAGTAGGGGATTCTTTGTTTGAAGTGAAATCTGGTACAAATATAGACACAATTGTCCACAACCTAAAAGAAGAAGATTATATTCGAAGCGTTTTGGCCTTTAAGCTTCACCTTAGATTAAATAATATAGACAATTTCAAAGCTGGTGATTACAAACTCGATACTTCAATGAATGCAAAAAGTATTGCCTATAAGCTATCTCAGGGGTATTCTATTGAAAGGAATTTTAAGGTGACTTTTCCAGAAGGTAAAACATTAGTAGAAATGGCAGATATTTTATCTCGTCATACGAACTTTACAAAGGAAGAGATTGTCCAAGCATGGAACGACCCTGATTTTATAGACCGAGTTATTGATGAGTTTGATTTTGTAACGGAAGAGATTAAAAAGACGGGCATATCTTATCCACTAAATGGGTACTTCTTTCCAGATACCTACTATATAAAGGATAAGGATACTCCCCCACAAGACATTGCACTGAAACTACTTCAAAGAATGGAGCAAATGATTTTACCTTATGTAGATGTAATACACGCCAAAAACTTTTCTGTACATGAAATGCTAACTTTGGCTTCTATCGTCGAATACGAGGCAAAGTGGGACGAAGATCCCCCTATAATTGCAGGTGTTTTTTACAATCGATTAAAAAACAATATGAAATTAGAGAGCTGTGCTACACTTGAAATGGCCTTAGGTGTCCACAAAGAAATTTACACTGAAAACGACATTGAGGTAAACTCTCCCTACAACACGTATCAGGTTTCAGGCATACCCATTGGCCCTGGAAACAATCCTGGAGAAAGATCTATTGAAGCTTGCCTTTTTCCCAAGGAGCATGATTATTTCTATTTTTTATCTGATATATACGGCGACAACAAGACTTATTATTCTAAGACCTTAAAAGAACACAATACCTTAAAAGCGAAATATTTATCCTTATATTAGCATGAAAAGATTCTTTATATATTTCCTTATATTTGATAAAATGATTTTAAAAGAAGTTATTTGTAACTATAGTTACCTACTTTTTTTAACAATTCACTTACACTATAGTTATAGAAATCGAATAAATCATTTTGGAGGGATTTAAATGCTTAGAGATATTATTATTATAGATGAAGAAAAATGCAATGGTTGTGGACTTTGTGTAGATGCCTGTCACGAAGGCGCACTAAGAATGATTGACGGAAAAG
>CAZVEI010000219.1:0-3760 GCA_964626295.1 uncultured Alkalibaculum sp. | reverse complement strand
TTTGCTACTGCTTCTCCATTTCTTCCTGGTCTAGTACTCCCTATTATGATACCGATTTTCGTCATAAAACTTCCTCCTTGTAAGTTAGTCTATGATTTAATAGTACCCAAGTTTATTAAGTAATAATCAAGAAAGTCTAAAATGATTACTTATGAATAAAGAGAACTTTCAAAGCGTACAATTAAACATAGTATATTAGGAGGATATCATGTGATGAAATCTTTAAAAATTGCACTTGCATATATAGGAGTTATTGTGGGTGCCGGATTCGCCTCAGGGCAGGAAATATTGCAGTACTTTACTTCTTATGGGATTATAGGTACTGCAGGCACAATAATATCCATAATACTTTTTGGCATTAGTGGCAAGTTACTTGTGCAAACTGGATGTATTATGAAAGCTAATTCTCACAAAGAAGTTATTTATAAGATTGGTGGAAACAGACTTGGGAAATTGCTTGACCTCATTATGACATTCACTCTATTCTGCGTAGGCGTAGTTATGATTGCAGGAGCAGGTGCCAATTTAAAACAACAATTTGGTTTTCCACTTATAGTGGGGAGCACATTAATGTCTTTATTAGTTATAATTGTAAGTATGATGGATACAGACCAAGTAATTTCTATTATAGGGTCTATTACACCTTTTTTGATCTTGTTTATAGTGTTTTCTTGCCTTTATTCTATTAACACGATAGATCAGACGTTTAATCAATTGCAAGAAGTTGCATTGAGACAACAGAGGAATTTTTCAAACTGGTTTGTCTCTGCCATTAATTACGTCTCATTTAACACTGCATTAGGTGCCCCTATGGCCTTGGTTATTGGAGGAGCGGAAAAGTGTGAAAAAATTGTATCTTCTGGGGGATTTTTAGGAGGAGTAACCGTAGGAATTTTGATTTTTCTAAGTCACTTAGCGATGTTCGGAAAGATTAGTGCTATTGCTGGGTATGATATGCCATTATTAGAACTGGTTACGTCCATATCAACTAAATTAGGTTTTATTATGACTATTGTTTTGTTTGCAATGATCTTTAACACAGCCGTAGGTATGTTTTACTCCCTTTCCGCCCGTTTTGCCAAACAAGGCTCTTGTGAGTTTAAAAAGATCTTATGTATTTTTGTTCTTGTAGCGTATCTGTTGAGCTTTGTTGGATTTACAGATTTAGTTTCTATTCTTTATCCACTTGTTGGATACCTTGGATACGTCTTTATATTTGTTCTAGCAAGATGGTGGCTTTGTGAATTATACGGAAAAAATACTTTAAAAAGCAGATAATCAGAACAAGATTATCTGCAAAGTTATTATATAGTGATAAAGTTTTTCTTTTAACTCTAACTATCGCCTGCTTATTCTGAGTGCAAGATCGTATCTTTGGCACGCAAATTCTAATCCTAGAGTGCTGATGGCTAAAGCGCTTTAGTTAGACTTGTTTAACTACTGTGAAATTGTCTTCAATGAGAAGCCAATTTTGTGGAAAATCAGGTCCTACAGACCAATAGAAGAATCCACGTATACCCAAACTTTTTACTAGATTGAATTTTGCTTGAATGCTTCGAGCATCTTCAAACCATACTACGTGCTCTCGACCTTGTTCATCCCAATAGTGGAAATAGGGGGCTTGAGCAACGTAGTCGTACTCAATTCTGGCATTATACTGAAGGGCAAGTTCTACTGCTCTTACTGGACTCACAACCCTAGCCCATTGTCCTCCAGAGACATAGGGTAGTGTCCAATCGTATCCATAAAGAGGAATACCCATCATAATCTTATCCCTAGGTATTTGAGTGATAGCATACTCTAAAACTCTTCTCACTTCATTAATAGGGCTAACAGCCATAGGTGGTCCTCCAGACCAGCCCCATTCGTATGTCATGAGGAACACAAAATCTAAAACTCGCCCATGTGCAGCGTAATCATGGCCTTCATATAAAGTACCTACTTGATCTGTAGACAATTTTGGCGCTAGTGCAGAAGACACAAAGTAATTTGGCTGGAAGAAATCAGCTGCTTTTGCGACGAAATCGTTATAAGCTTCTCGATTTTCGCCGCCAACGTATTCAAAATCAAAATCAATGCCCCTATACCCTTTTTGCTCCATAATAGATAATGCGTTTGCAAAGAGTGTGTCTTGAATGTCAGGGTTGTTTAGAATGGCAGTAGCAATATCTGGGCTAAAGGTTCCATCTGCAAAGTTTGTAAGGACCATTAAAGGAGCTACATTATGTTCATAAGCTGCTGCAATGGCAGCTTCACCATCCGGAGGGGTTAAATTCCCATTTGCATCTGCTGCATAACTAAAAATATTTAAATAAGTTAATTGATCCCCTACAGCTCTGACCTCTTCTGCAGTTCGTTCACGCGTGGTTTGAGTATCAATATAGGCAGCAACCTCTTTTGTCGGTCTAGGACGAGGGGGGATATATAATCTTAACCCTACGGGCAATTGGTTTGGATTTTGGATATTATTTACTTGTATTAGGACATCTACAGGTACGTTTACACGTTGGCTAATTATGTAAAGTGTATCACCTGGTGAAACCCAATAATAGCTTCCTGTAATTCTTATAACCAGTGCTTGACCTACGACTAGTCTATTAGGATCAGGGACGGCGTTATCACTTGCTATAGTTTCCATTGGTACATTATATGATCGAGATAAGTCGTAGAGTGTATCTCCTGGTCGAACAACATGAATTTGCAAAAAATCACTTCCCTTATTTTTTAACAATATATTCAAATTGACTAAATTATGTTAATGATTATTAAAAGAAAAAATGGGCTATTTTGAGTTTTTATAGATACAATGGAGTATATTTTGCTATAATTGAATTATCAAGAATAATAAATAAAGGATGATCGTATGAAAGACATTATAATTGTACTCATTTGTTACCTTATTGGAAATATTTCATTCTCTTTTTTGCTTACAAAATTAAAACTCAAAAAAGACATACGGGAATTCGGCAGTGGGAACGCGGGAACAACGAATGTACTAAGAGTATTAGGAAAAAAATATGCAGTTATGGTTTTAATTGGAGATGTATTAAAGGGCGTTGTAGCTGTGCTTATTGGAAAGTTCTTTGGTTCTAGCCAGATCGTTACAATTCTATGCGGATTAGCAGTTGTCATTGGTCATAATTGGCCAGCGTTAATGAACTTTAGAGGTGGAAAAGGCATTGCAACTTCAATTGGCGTATTCTTAATGTATGACCCTATTGTAGCGTTAATTTGTATTGCTATAGGAATTATTATTATAGCAGTTAGCAAATACGTTTCTCTTGGATCTATTTCTGGTATGGCCATTTTCCCTTTGGTTACTTTACTTTTTTCAAGGGGGACTGAAAATTTTATATTTGCATTTATAATTGCGGTCATCGCCATCTATAAACATAGAGCAAATATTGGACGTCTCATAAAGGGTACGGAGAACAAATTAAAATTATGAGAAAGAGAGTTGAATAATTTACATAAGAAATAGTCATACTACAGTAGAGAACTGGAGGTGACTATGATGAAAATAAACAACAGTATCGGATGTACAGTTGACGATTGTAAATACCATGCTAAAGACCAAAACTTTTGTTCACTTGATAAAATTCAAGTCACAAAAAATACAGCTCAGGCAAGAAAGCCACAAGAAACAGATTGCCATAGCTTTGAAAACGGAATGAAATAAGTTCATAAAAAAGAATAAACCTATGTATCAGTTGAGGATTGATTAAGAAATCTTTATAGTATATAATAGGTTAAGCAAAAC
>CAZVEI010000218.1:0-3777 GCA_964626295.1 uncultured Alkalibaculum sp. | reverse complement strand
TATGGCTGAATTAGTTGATGATTGGGCGTCTCATGGCCAAAAAAATATTTTTGGACAGACAGTTGAGGTTGTTGAAATGCAATCAGAAGCTGGTGCTGCTGGTACCGTTCACGGTTCTCTACAATCTGGTGCCTTAACAACTACGTATACAGCGTCACAAGGTTTACTTTTAATGATTCCAAATATGTATAAAATAGCAGGAGAAAAGTTGCCAACTGTTTTTCATGTAAGTGCTAGAGCTCTAGCTGCTCACGCTCTTTCTATCTTTGGGGATCACCAAGATGTTATGGCTGCAAGACAAACTGGCTTTGCACTACTTGCATCTAACAGCGTTCAAGAAGCTATGGACTTAGCAGGTGTAGCACATTTAACTGCTATTAAGACAAGAATACCTTTTCTTCACTTCTTTGACGGATTTAGAACATCACACGAAATCCAAAAAATCGAACAAATTGAATACGATGAATTAGCAAAATTAGTTGATTACGATGCTTTACAAGCATTTAGAAATAGCGCTTTAAATCCAGAGCATCCTGTTATTCGTGGTACTGCTCAAAACGCTGATATTTATTTCCAAGCAAGAGAAGCTTCTAATATCTTCTACAATTGGGTTCCAGACGCAGTAGCAAATTACATGAATGAAATCACTAAGATTACTGGAAGAGAATACAAACCATTTGATTACTATGGAGCCCCTGATGCAGAGCGTGTCATTGTAGCTATAGGATCAGCGGTTGAAACTATAGAAGAGACAATAGATTATCTAATTGCTAAAGGCGAAAAGGTAGGTGTAATTAAAGTTAGACTTTACAGACCTTTCTCTGAAAAGTATTTCTTTAATGTATTCCCAAGTACAGTTAAGAAAATAGCTGTATTAGATCGAACAAAAGAAGCAGGCGCTTTAGGAGAACCATTATACGAAGATATAAGAACATTATTCTATAATAGAGAAAATGCACCTGTTATCGTAGGTGGAAGATATGGTTTAGGTTCTAAAGATACTACTCCTTCACAAATCTTAGCTGTATACGAAAACTTAAAAGAAGAAGAGCCTAAAAATGGATTTACAATTGGTATCGTCGATGATGTGACATTTACTTCATTAGAAGAAAAAGAAAAAATAAACACATCTTCTGAAGGCACAATCAGATGTAAATTCTGGGGACTTGGTTCTGATGGTACTGTAGGTGCAAATAAGAGCGCAATCAAAATTATCGGTGATAATACAGATATGTACGCTCAAGGATATTTCGATTACGATAGTAAAAAATCTGGTGGTGTAACAATTTCTCACTTGAGATTTGGTAAAACACCAATTAGATCCACTTATTTGATTGATGAAGCAGACTTTACTTCATGTTCTACTCAAGCCTATATTTATCAATATGATTTGTTAAAAGGCTTGAAAAAAGGTGGTACTTTCTTAATCAATACAATTTGGACGGAAGAAGAATTAGATAAGCACTTACCAGCTCATATGAAGAAATACATGGCAGAAAATGATATTAAGTTCTATATAATAAACGCTTCAGCTATTGCAGAAGAAGTAGGTCTAGGTAGAAGAACAAACATGATTATGCAAGCAGCATTCTTTAAATTAGCTAATGTAATTGACATTGATGAGGCTGTTAAATACCTAAAAGACGCCATTAAGAAATCTTACGGAAGCAAAGGCGAATCTATTGTCAATATGAACAATGAAGCAGTAGATCAAGGTGTAGGAGCTATTAAGCAAGTAACGATACCTCAAGAATGGGCGAATGCAGTAGATACATTAGACAACAAGAAAGCTCAACCAGAGTTTATTGAAAAAGTACTTGTTCCTATGAACAGACAAGAAGGAAATAGTCTTCCTGTTTCTGCTTTTAAAGATATCTCTGATGGTACTTTCCCTAGTGGAACAGCAGCTTATGAAAAGAGAGGAATTGCATTATCTGTACCAGAATGGCAAATCGATAATTGTATCCAATGTAATCAATGCTCTTTCATCTGCCCTCATGCAGTAATTAGACCATTCTTACCAACTGAAGAAGAAGCTAGTAAAGGATCTGAAACTTTCTTAACTAAGAAAGCTATTGGAAAGGGACTAGAAGGATATCAATATAGAATTCAAGTTTCTTCATTAGATTGTACTGGATGTGGAAACTGCGCAGATATCTGCCCAGCGAAAGAAAAAGCTTTAATTATGAAGCCTATTGGAACACAAGAACACGAAATTGAAAATTGGGAATATGCAACAGCAAATATCCCTTATAGAGATGATCTTGTTTCTAAGACTACAGTAAAAGGTAGCCAATTTGCTCAACCATTGCTTGAGTTCTCTGGTGCTTGCGCAGGTTGTGGAGAGACAGCTTATGCAAAAACACTTACTCAATTATACGGTGATCGAATGATGATCGCTAATGCCACTGGTTGTTCATCAATCTGGGGTGCTTCAGCACCATCAACTCCATATACAAAGAATGCAGAAGGTAAAGGGCCATCTTGGGCAAACTCATTGTTTGAAGACAATGCAGAGTTTGGTTATGGTATGGCAGTTGGCGTTAAGAAGGCAAGAAATACAATTAAAAATTACCTTGAAGAAATGATGGCTGACGACGCAAATGATGTTCTTAAAGAAGCTGCTACAGCATGGATTGACACAATGAATGATGGGGAAGCTTCTAAAGAATCATCTGTAAAATTAGTAGAAGCACTTAAAGCTTATACAGGTAATAATCCTAAGGTTAAATTTATCTTAGACAATGCAGATCAATTAGTGAAAAAATCTGTATGGATCTTTGGTGGAGACGGATGGGCTTATGATATCGGATACGGCGGCGTAGACCACGTATTAGCTACTGGAGAAGATGTCAATATCTTAGTATTTGATACAGAAGTATACTCAAACACTGGTGGTCAAGCATCTAAAGCTACACCAACAGCTGCTGTAGCTAAATTTGCTACATCTGGTATGAAGGTTAAGAAGAAAGATTTAGGCGCTATTGCTATGACCTATGGATACATCTATGTAGCACAAGTTGCTATGGGAGCAGATAAAAATCAATTTATGAAAGCTATCCAAGAAGCAGAAAGCTACAAAGGACCATCCTTAATCATTGCATATGCACCATGTATCAATCATGGAATCCGTGCTGGTATGGGTAAAACAGTATCTCAAGAAAAATTAGCTGTAGAATCAGGATACTGGCATTTATACAGACACAATCCATTGTTAGTTGAAGAAGGTAAAAATCCATTTGTTCTAGACTCTAAAGAACCAAATAAGAGCTTCCAAGACTTTATCATGGGTGAAGTACGTTACACATCACTTAAGAAATCTTTCCCAGAAGTAGCTAACGAACTCTTCAAGAAGACAGAAGAAGAAGCAAAACAAAGATACGAAAAATATAAGAAAATGGCTGAATAAGCTTAGTAAGTTAGAAAAGATCCATATTCCTTCGGGAATATGGATCTTTTGTTTTATGGAGAATGATGTTTATATGATTTTTTGGTTGGACTGTTGTAGGTTACGGGCTTCTAACGCCTTAAGACGCTATTTTTGCGGTTTCCATGAACTTTTTAAGTTTACAGTAAGATTAAACACTAAGTGGTCTTCTTTACTGTCCTTTGTGTCTACGCAGAAATACCCGTTTCGAACGAATTGAAACTTGTCTCCTGGTTTTGCTTTTGCTAGCTCTGGTTCTAGGTATGCTGTTGTTACTTTTATTGAATTTGGATTGATTTTGTCTTCTGTAGAGAAATTTTAGATTCTTCTACATCTGCTTTGTAAAGATT
>CAZVEI010000217.1:2874-3817 GCA_964626295.1 uncultured Alkalibaculum sp. | reverse complement strand
ACCCAATGGCGGCTCCAGATATATTAGGAGCTTCTTCAGGAGCAGCTTTTGGGGCAGCTTTTGCCATCCTCCATTACAGCAATAGCTATGTCATTACCGTAAGCGCTTTTTTATTTAGCCTTTTGACAGTGGCCCTTGTGCACCTTATTAGCAAAAAGGCAAGAGGGAATCAAGTATTAGGCCTTGTTTTATCTGGTATTATGGTAAGTTCCCTTTTTTCTGCAGGAACGTCCTTTATTAAATTGGTGGCAGACCCCAATGATCAACTTCCAGCCATAACTTATTGGCTAATGGGCAGCTTATCTGGAGCAAAGAGTAGTGATATTACATTTGTAATCATACCCATCTCCATTGGTCTGATTCCACTTATACTATTAAGATGGCGAATGAATGTCCTTACTATGGGGGATGAAGAGGCAAAGACCATGGGCATTAACTCTAAGAAAATTCGGCTGATTGTCATTATCTGCTCTACCCTCGTCACTGCAGCTAGTGTATCTGTAAGCGGCATGATTGGATGGGTAGGTCTAGTAATCCCTCATTTGGTTAGAAAGCTTGTAGGAAACAATTACATATATTTAATGCCAGCTAGCATACTATTTGGAGCTATTTTTCTCTTGTTAGTAGACAATATCTCTAGAAATCTTTTGGCAACAGAAATTCCCTTGGGCATTCTTACTGCCTTTGTAGGGGCACCGTTTTTTATATACTTAATTACCAAAGGAGGGGAATGTTTTTGAGCGTAAAAGTATCGAATCTTCATTTTAATTATGGGCAGCGCCTAATCTTAAATGACATTAACTTTGTAGCAGAAGATGGTGAATTGTTATCTGTATTAGGTCCAAATGGGGTGGGTAAGAGCACTTTGTTTCGCTGCATACTAAGACTACTCCAGGGGTACAAAGGGAAGATCCAAATAAATGGTGAAGAAACTAGTGAATTA
>CAZVEI010000217.1:1410-2864 GCA_964626295.1 uncultured Alkalibaculum sp. | reverse complement strand
ACTAGAGATAGCAGAAACTAGTAGCTTATATTCCACAGTCTCATTATCCTGCTTTTAATTACAGCGTATTTGATATGGTCTTAATGGGCACAGCGGTACAAGTTTCTGCTATCTCTAGTCCTGGAAAGAAACAAATTCAGTTAGTAGAAGAAGCTTTGGAGAGGTTGGAAATTAGCCATTTAAAAAATAGAGGCTACAGCCAAATAAGCGGTGGTGAACGCCAGTTGGTATTAATGGCCAGAGCTTTAGTACAAGAATCAAAAATACTTATATTAGACGAGCCTACAGCAAATTTAGATTTTGGCAATCAGATTCGAGTACTTACTCAAGTAAAATCTCTGGCTTGTGACGGTTATACAGTTATTCAATCGACTCATAATCCAGATCAAACTTTTCTATTTTCCGATAAGGTTATGGCCATGCAAGATGGAAAAGTAATTGGATGGGGTAGGCCAAAAGACATTTATACAGAAAAATTAATACAGGATCTTTATAAAATTGATTCTGAGATTCAAAGTCTCTACCATGATAAGGTAAGGGTGTGCATACCTAAAAGTACCATAAAAAAAGAACATGATCATAAGGTACTCTCTTGCCTTTGATATATTAAAAATAAAGGGGGAAAGAAAATGAAAAAGAAGATTCTTTCTATGTTATTCGTAGTGTTTTTATTGCTGTCTATGACAACTGCATGTAACAAAAGTCAACCAAGCAGCACAGATGTAGACAAGAAACAAGAGCAGGATGTAGCAAATGAGGATAAAACCGTCAGCTTTACAGATTCCGCAGGGCGAGAGGTAGAGCTTCCAGAAAATATTACGAGAATCGTGCCTTCAGGTACATTAGCTCAAATCGTATTATTTGCTATAGCTCCAGATGCCCTTGTAGGACTTTCTGGAGAATGGGACCCAAGTGCAGAGGAGTATATCGATACAAAGTACTATGAACTTCCCCTGGTCGGACAGTTTTATGGACAAGGTGATCTAAACCTTGAAGAAATCGCTAAGGTTGACCCTCAAGTCATTATTGATATTGGAGAATCAAAACCTTCTGTTGTAGAAGATATGGATGGCATATCTGAACAAGTAGGCATACCTACTATACATATTGAAGCTACAACAGACACTATGGGAGATGCTTATAGAACATTAGGTAAGCTTTTAGGAAAAGAGAAAGAAGGAGAAGCACTAGCAAGTTACTGTGAAAAAGTAAATGGGGAAACAAAAGCCTTAATGGAAAAAACTGGCCAAGAAGGAAAGGTGGATTTGCTTTATGCTACTGGTGAAGATGGCCTAGGTGTACTAGCAAAAGATTCTTTCCACGCTGAGATCATTGACAGAGTAAGCAACAATGTGGCTGTTGTAGAAGATATCTCTAGCAAAGGTACTGGAAACTCTGTAGATATGGAACAAATCATTAATTGGGATCCTGATGTAATCCTGTTTGCACCTGGC
>CAZVEI010000217.1:0-1400 GCA_964626295.1 uncultured Alkalibaculum sp. | reverse complement strand
ACTCTGTAGGAGACGATAAATCATGGCAACAATTAAAAGCTATTAAAAATGGAAAGTACTATGAAGTACCATCAGGTCCTTACAATTGGATGGGTGATCCACCATCTGTCAATCGTTACATGGGTATGCTTTGGATTACCCAGCTACTCTATCCTGGGGAAGCAGGATACGATATGTACGAACAAGCTGCAAAATACTATAAATTATTCTATCACAGTGAGTTGACAGAAGAACAATACAATAAATTAGTTGCTAATTCATTAGGGAAAACTGCAAAATAATATAAACCAAAAAGGCAAAGCCCCATTATTTCAAGGCTTTGCCTTCTCTATTTAGCAGAAAAAGAACTTCTAGATGCCTTTTTAAGAAGGTGTATCTTCCACTACATCCAATTTCCAGCTGAAGAATTAATGGAAGAAATTATTAAGGTGCACTTTATCAATCTAGAAGACAAGCTGTTACAAGAAGTGCTAGATGCCTTTTACTGGATACGTGAGTTACATACAAACATATAGTATGGCTAAACCCATCATCTCGACCTACTTCCCGTTCTTATTCTAGTCAGACCTATGATATTAAGAAAAGATATCTAAGTCTTAGAATTGATAAATATTTATAATTATAAGCAGGAAATTGAGCCTGTTGTAGAAAAAGTAAATATCAAGCCTACTGATTAATAATAGGCTTGATATTTGTTATGAACGCAATTCATCAGTTTTTTTCAAACTCTTTTAACAATCGAATAAAGTGGTTCGATTCACGTAATACATGATCTCCCAATAATGGCATGATAATCGATCTAATTTTACATCCCAACAAGCCTTCAGTAGCCTGAGTATTAAAGTCGCGAATTTCTAGGGTGGATTTTAGGCTATTTTCTGTAATTTCATCTATAGGTAGAGTTTGCTCCATAGCTCGTTTTGCTTCCTTTGTCAGCTCATCAAATTCATTTCCAAATTCATTTGCGATTTCAAACAGAGCTTCTTCCGTCGGATCTAGTAGTCCTCGAATAAACTTTGAATGTTCAGCCATGATTCTATTCCAGAAAGCTTCCTGTTCATAAGCTTGTTTCTCAATATTTATTTCTTCTCTTCTCTGAAGTCTTTGAATCATACTCAAATAGAGCCTTGCTTCTCTGCGTATATGGTCGATGAGCAGTGGATAATTAACGGTAAACATATTACAAGCTAACACATTTGATAGGATTGCCGTCTTAAACTGTATTAAACCAGAGACTAAGCCAATAGCCCTTTGATTAATAACATGGGTTCCTTGTACAAGGGCTGCATTAACTGTTGTCAATTCCCCTCCAACTAGATTGGATTCTGCTCTAGTAAGATTTGTTTGTATCTGAACTCCAGTTAAATTGGAGGAAACGATTTCCGCATTTAATGTATATG
>CAZVEI010000216.1:0-3817 GCA_964626295.1 uncultured Alkalibaculum sp. | reverse complement strand
AACAGAGGGTATTGTGGGTGCTGACGCACAGGCTATCATGGCAAATATGGGGTTTTACGGTTATCATGGGGTTTTAGAAGAAGAAAAAAAGTTAGGCCAAAAGTTCTTTGTAGATGTAGAGCTTTACCTTGACTTAAAAAAAGCTGGCGAAAGCGATGATTTGAATGATACCGTTAGCTACGCTGAAATATACGACATGATTTGTAAAATATTTAAAAATAAAAAGATGAATTTGATTGAAGCCGTGGCTGAAATCATCTGCACTCAAATACTAGATACATATCCTATAATCCATGAAGCAATGGTGCGAGTAAAAAAACCAGAAGCACCTGTTGAGGGGATTTATGACTACTTTGGTGTAGAAATGAGGAGAAAGAGAAATGGTTAAAGGGTATTTAGGTTTAGGAAGTAATATCGGAGATACAAAAAAGAATCTAGACATTGCAGTTGACCTTTTAAAATCTTCAAAGGATATAAATGTGACAAAACAATCCTCTTATTATGAAACAGAACCTGTAGGCTATGTAGAACAAGCTTGGTTTTTAAATATAGCTCTCGAAATTGAAACGAGTTTAGAGCCAAAAGAACTTCTGACATTTTGTCAACGGATTGAAGATGTGCTAAAGAGGAAGAGGACGGTTCGTTGGGGTCCTAGAACTATTGATGTAGATATACTTCTATATGAAAATTACACCAGTCATGAAGAAGTTTTAACAGTACCTCATCCCAGGATGACAGAAAGAGCTTTTGTCATGATACCGCTTTATGAAATCGCCCCTAATTTAGTCATAGAAGGAAAATCTATAGACGAAATCATAAAAAGCTTAAAGGGAGAAGAAATTCGTAAGCTTGAAAAATAAGATCTCAATAAAAAGGGAGCGAGCCACAGTCGCTCCCTTTTATTAATCTGGATAATTTACTATTCAAACCTTAATTTAGTAGTCATTATTATTTTTGATATCAAAATGACCTCAGAGGAATACCCTAATGCTAGAGAATAACAACTAACGACTGAATGCGCCGCAGGCGCTTTCCTGAAAGGCGAGGATAAGATGGATCGAGTTCATAGAATCTTGCAAAATAAAAAGTATAAAGAACATATAGAAAAGATTGAGAATTTAGAAAAGACAAGGATTTATTGTAAACACCATATAACCCACTTTATGGATGTAGCCCGAATTGCTTACATTTTAAACTTAGAAGAAAAAAGCAGTATAGATAAAGAAATAATCTATGCTACAGCTTTATTACACGATATCGGCAGATGGGTAGAATACGAAAGAGGTACAGATCATGCACTAGCCAGTAAAGAACTAGCCTATGAAATTCTTAAAGATTGCGGATTTAATAATGAGGAGAGCATAGTGATTTGCCAAGCAATAGGCCACCACAGAATGCAAGAAAACCACCCCACAACTTTAAGCTGGTATCTGTACAGGGCAGATAAACTATCAAGACCTTGTATCTCCTGCGAGTCTATTGGTACTTGTCGGAAGTTTAATAATGGTAAAGCGCCTGTTGTAGTATACTGAGTAACGGTAGTGGAACAATGGTCGAGCGATAGTGGAACAGTGGTTAAACAATTGTTAAAAGCAACTAACCAGGTTTCCCACATTCCAAATCACCTTAAAAAATTCCGCTTTTCGCCAAAAGCTTTTCCCATCTAATCAGGTATTACCTCTGTCAAGGTTGGCGAGATTTGTAGCAACTAGAAGGAGCTAGAAACCCGCAACCTATGACAGTCCAACCAACCAACTATTAGACAATAACATACCGATAAATCATCACAAAATGAAAAAAGCTACCTAACAAAATAAATACATGAAAGATCTCGTGAAATCCGAATTTGCCAATTTTGCATTTTTCGGATTTTTTTCCGTATATAATAGCGCCAACAGAGTACATGATTCCTCCTGATACCAGTAGAGCAATTGCAGAGGTAGGTAGGACTTTTGATATAGGGTAAATAAAAAATATAGCTATCCAGCCTAGTAATAAGTAAAAGCCAGTAGAAAGCCATCTAGGTGCATTCATCCAAAATATCTTTAATATAATGCCAACAAGGGCTAAGGACCAAACAATGCCTAGTAGAAGATATCCTAAAAAGCCTTTTAAGGTAATCAGGCACATAGGAGTGTAACTAGAGGCGATTAATACGTAAATCATTATGTGGTCGATTTTTCTTAAAAACTCTAATTTTTCTATGGGAGCAATTTTTCCGTGATAAATCGTTGAAGAAGTATATAAACCAATAAGCCCAAGGGAAAATACGATAGAGCTGATGAGGTTTTGATAAGAGAAATGATTCGCTGTAGAGATTAACAACAAAATTAAACCAAGGAAGGATAAAACTACGCCTATTAAATGTGTAATAGAATTTATAGGTTCTCTGCATTTCATATAAACAACGCCTTTCATATAGTAATAAATACTATGTAATGAAATAATGATAAATCTTTACTTAGTATGTGTCAAGGATATCTTTGTAATTACTATGTAAATATTATATAATTCATTACAGAGTAAGAATTCCCATTTTATTCAGGAGGGGTATCATTTGCAAGAGTTTAAGAAGCTCCAAGAAATACAATTGCCTGACATTGATTTGTACATGGATCAAGTCTTAACTATATTAGAAAGTCAAATGGATAGTTATAAATTACATGATGATGAGAAGGTCATGACGAAGACGATGATCAATAATTACGTCAAATCTAAGCTTATAGAAAAACCAGTAAAAAAGAAATACGGTAAAGAACAGATCATGCAGTTGATTATGATTTATCATATGAAAAATATAATGAACTTTGCAGACTTAGAGGTATTTTTTCAAAGAGCTGGTAAAGAAGAGCAAGAGAGTATGGAATTATTATATGAAGATTTCGTACAAATACACGATGGTATGTTAAATGATTTTATCAGCAAAGAAAAAGAATTAAGACAGCTAGAAGGTAAGGAAAAAATAAAAGAGCTCTTAAGAATAATAATCACAGCAGACCTAAATAAGAGAGTAGCGGAAAGAGCACTTAAGGAAATAAAGGGTGAAGGGTAAGGGTTTGGAAGATGTATATATATGTTTATTTAATAATTGTGTAACAGTTGTTGAACGATGGTTCAACGACAGTTACACAATTGTAAAGCATCAAGTCATCAACCCAGTTATCAGCTAGCACTAGTATTTTGGTTTAATTAGCAGCTAGAAGCATGAAGTTAGATTGTAGGGATCCTTCGTCGCAAGCTCCTCTGGATGACAACCAAAAAGGCTCCAATGGAGCTTGAAGTTCATCCTGAATTTTGCATTTTCTTCAGCTTTCCGCTTTTGTTTTTTCCTGTCCAACTATTGCAAAATAATCTCCTTTAACGAATCCACATCTACCAGTGAAATAGAAGATCTTTCAAAGTCAATCAATCCTTCATCTCGCATTCTTCCTAATTCTCGTGAAAGAGAAGGTCTTGTTACATTTAAAAATTCTGCTAATTCATTTCGATTCATAGGAAGTTTAAACTTTGATTTTCCTAGCTTTTCATACTGCTCTAAAAAATATGTGGCTATTTTTTCTCTTACGCTTCTTAAAGACAAATATTCTAATCTCTTATTTAACAAAAGCCCTCTATTAGACACTAAGCCGAGCATATTTAAAATCAGCTCCTGATGGCTAAAACACATATTGCTACAGTTGCCTGTAATTTTATCAGGAGGCAAAAAGACTACAGTTGTGTCTGTGCTAGCGCTTACAGATACAGGCCAGGTATTTCTGTTTGAAAAGGCAATCATCTCTCCGAAAATATCGCCTTGTTTCAATAGATTCACCATGAT
>CAZVEI010000215.1:2754-3818 GCA_964626295.1 uncultured Alkalibaculum sp. | reverse complement strand
GTTGTAAAGCAATCATCGAGCTATGGAGCAAAATCATTTCCGCATATTGTATTTTCATTTTTACACGATCTTTGAAGTTCCGCTTTCCGCTATTTTTTGCTTTTCCTGACCACCTGGGAGTAACACCTGATTTATCTTGACCAAAGAGAAAGAGAAATCAGGTGGTATTACCCCTATCAAGGTTGGCGAGGTTTATACCGACTAGAAGGAGCTGTAAACCCACAACCTACGATAGACCACATTTGTTTTAAATAAAAACAAATCGCATAAGAAATGCGACCAACAATGTGATCGCACTAGCATAGCGTTTTTAATTATTTAACCTGTCTACTTGACTGGGGTCAGTTCAAAGTAGGCTCTGCTTTTTATTCTATTCATATAAGATTATTTTCTACATTATTTCATTAGTAAAGGTGAATTTTACGAAAAAGCATACTCTCTATATTCTTCAGGTAATGGCTCATCACTTGTGATACTTACTACAAATGTCACATCATACTTTTTACTAAGAACGTCTATTCCTTTAAAAAATTCTTCTAAATCTTCTGATGTTTCTATTTTTGAAATACGAACTAAATTGTCGATAAATATTGTGTCAATATCGTAATTGCCAGCAATTAACCCATTGACAAATCCAAACAATACGGCTGGTGTGTAAATATAGAAATCGTTTGTGCTCACATAACGTATACTCTTATTTAATTTCTCTCGGTACTTTTCTCTGTCGTTTATGAACACAACTTCTCCCATTGTTTCCTTGACTTTTTCATTTGCAAAATCAATGATTTTCTTGGTTTTGCCACTTCCCTTTGGACCAGAAATGATTCGAACCATCTTAGACACCTCTTTCGCCTTTTTCTTATATTATAGTATGTATTCGAGTACATTTCAAATAAACTTCGTAAAATATTGAAAAAACTTACTTTTTCTTGTACAAATAAGATAAAATTATAAAGTTTACTTTTTTGGATTCCTCTTTAAATATAAAATGATTGACGCCTTCTAAAACTTGAAGTTTAGAAGTAGGTATACAACGAGCAATAAGCTTCGTATGTTCTTCCTTG
>CAZVEI010000215.1:0-2744 GCA_964626295.1 uncultured Alkalibaculum sp. | reverse complement strand
CCGCTAAAACTAAAGTTGGAGACTGTATTCTTTTTAATTCTTCGGAATCAAAATTTGGTTGATGTACCATCAAATCTAATAAACTTGCTTTTTTCTTTGCCCTCTTACTAAGCCTAGAAGTGATTCTACACAACAAATAAGCTATGACAATAGGGATCTGGCTTACCATTTTCATTCCCGTAGGATATAAATTGGCCCCAGCTAAGACTAGCTTTTTAATGCGCTCAGGATGTTGCAATGCAATTTGTATTGCAATATTTCCTCCATCACTAAATCCTATAATATTAGCTTGTTCAATCTTTAGTTCATCCATAACAGCTATGACGTCATCTGCCATTAACTCAATGGTAAGGGGGCGCATGCCAAAGGAAGAACGTCCGTGACCTCTGCTATCGATGGTCACTATCCTATATAATTTAGAAAAAGGCCTTATTTGCTTATCAAAAGCATGCCAATCTTCTCTATTTCCATGAATAAACATAATTACAGGTCTATGATCTTCTCCAAAAACTTGAAAATAGATATTTGCAGTATTATAAAATACATAGCCTGTCTTATTTGGGCTCAACAAAACTTCACCTCAGATGGGATTTGTTACGATTCTCTTTTATTATAATATAGAGAAATACAAACTTCTACTATTTAAATCCTACAAAATGGTCTATATTTTTTAAGAATCCGTAAAAAACTTGGCTCTTTATCTAAAATCTAGTCGCCTTTTCAGGAATTTCATAGAAATTTTTACACTAATATATTATAATTATTAAAGTGAGAGGAGGCCATTTGTATGTGTGAAACTTATCTAAATTATTTTAAAGACGCAATTACATATCAGCTAGAAGAACTTGAACATCAAGTACCAATATCTATTGAGGATATTAGCTGCCCAGTTCGCAATGAGTTAGGCACTAATATTAATTTAGTGTACATGCGACTCTTTAGGCTTGCGCTCCGAGATACTTATGGAAGCAAGTTGTCTAGTTCTTTATTATACGAAGCCGGAAGACATACTGCAATAAATAACTTTAAATTTAATTCAATAAATGATGTCGTAAATAGTCTTAATGACCTTTCTATTGGAGTAATGAAAATTACTTATAACGATGGAGAACGCATTATATTCGAGGAAGATGAATGTGCAGTTTGCTCAGGTATGCCTGTTACGAATGAATCACTATGCTCTTTTGAAGCTGGTTTTTTAGCTGGCGCTCTGTCTTGTATTATGAACAAAGATGTAGTAGTGGAAGAGACAAAGTGTTGGGGATTAGGTGATCAAATCTGCCAATTTGAAGCATCCATTCTCTCGAGTAAACCTCCTAAATCTGACGAAAAAATGAATACTCTTGACCTTATTGCAACTCTTGCATCTAAGTCCTCTAAAGCAATAGCTCTAAATAAGGAATTGAGAAAGAAAGACAAAATTATCAACAAACAACTAGAATTTGCTCAAAGAATTCAAAGGAAGATTATTCCTCATATGGATACCTTTCAATCAGAATACTTTGATTTTTACTCTTATTTAAAGCCTTTTAGAAAAGTAGGTGGAGATTTTTACGATTTCTTTTTAGATAAAGACAGCAACCGGATTGCTATTGCTATTGCAGATATGGCCGGTCATGGAATTGATGCTGCAATGATTACAGGTATGATTAAACTTACGCTCAAACATTGCAGTGAAAAAAAAGGTCTTTTAAATAAACCAAGTAAAGTAATGGCGTTTATAGAGGCAGATGTATCAGATGTGGTTCCGGATAATTTTTTTAGTATGATTTATATGGTCTTAGATCCAGATCATCAATCTATCCGCTACTGTAATGCAGGACATCCCTCTGCTATACTTTATCGTAAAAAACAAAACATTATGCAATTTTTACATTCTAATCAGCCTTTAGTTGGCTTAAGCCAATATATTGACGATTATCCTTTTGCACAACAATCCATCCTATACGAAAAAGGTGATCAAATCTTTCTATATACAGATGGAATTACAGAGTTGCGCAATAGAAATAGAGAGTTTTATAAGATGAATACTTTGTTAGACATTATTAGAAACGCTAAAGACTTACCTATATCTACAACTTGTGAAAATATTATAGGAAGCCTAAATAATCATAGACAAGAAAAAGATTTTGAAGATGATGTGTGTTTATTAGGAATACAATTGTAATTTTAGTCACTAGCATTAGGATATTCCTTTCGGGCCCTTTTGCTACTAGAGATAGCGTTCGGTTTTAAGGTTTTGCTTCCCACCTGACCACCTTATGTAAAACGATATAAGGGACGATTTCACATTATTTCATGAAATTCGTCCCTTATATCTTATACTCAATTTCCATGCAATTTCCTTCCTGAAGCTTCATTCACAAGGCTCGGTTTTTAGATCAACCTATACTTTCAAGTGGTCACGCGTTCCCTTTAATCTACTCCATAATATAAACAGTTTAAATTACTTCCTAATTCCGTTTTAGGTTCCCGTTGGGGTAAACGTGTGAGATCTTATTTCCTCACTTTTCTTTAAAAGCATCGCATTTCGACTTCTAACAACCATCTATTATGTTTCTTGTAATCTTACTCTTAAAACTCGTTTAAATCTTTACTTGGTATTCTACTACTTTTCATACACATTCTTTACCATACCTACTAAGTTAACGGCACCCCCGCAATCTTTATAGATTACTCGAGAATTCATCTACTTGTTTACATACTACTATTTCATAAATTAGCTTAAAAGTTTTGGTTGTCTG
>CAZVEI010000214.1:0-3851 GCA_964626295.1 uncultured Alkalibaculum sp. | reverse complement strand
ACACAGGCAATAAATGGCACATATCAGAGTCGTCATCAATGATTATAAATTTGTTCTTAAAATTGTTGTCATCAATCCATTTTTGTATTTCTAGTCCTCGTGCTTGATATAATATTGGCGTCATACCTATTACTTTTATCTCAGGGTTAAAACCTGAATTTGTATATCTCAAAATTATACATCCTTTCTACAGTTTTATTATATATCATATGATAAAACACTTTTAGTGGTACCTAATAGAAAGAAATAGATAAAAATATTTAGGAGATGAAGTTTGGATACATAATATTCGCAATATTTAGCAAGTATAAATTAAAGAAGAAAGATAAAATGGAAGACAAAAATTGTTGACAATTATAAATCAATATCATATTATTTGATTATCAAACTATTTGACTATCAAAGAAAGTTGGAGATGATAAAATGATCTTACCCAGTTTAAAAATAGGGGATTTAATAGCAAAAGTGCCAATTATACAAGGCGGTATGGGAATAGGTGTATCATTATCTTCTTTAGCAGCAGCAGTTGCCAATGAAGGTGGAATTGGTATTATTTCTGGCGTACAAAATGGCTTTAGAGAGGCGGATTTTAAAACGAATAATTTGATGGCTAATTTACGGGCTATGAGACAAGAAATTCGACGAGCTAGAGAATTATCTCCTAAAGGCATTATTGGAATAAATATTATGACAGCAGCTACTCAGTATAAGGAGCTTGTAGAAGAGGCTGTTAAAGAAAAAATAGATATTATTATTGCAGGAGCAGGTTTACCAAAGGATTTGCCTAAGTACGTAAAAGGCAGCAACACAAAAGCAGTTCCAGTTGTTTCTTCAGGAAAAGCTGCAAAAATTATCACGAAGTTGTGGATTAGAAATTACGACTATCTTCCTGATGCTATTATAGTAGAAGGACCTGAAGCAGGTGGTCATTTGGGGTTTTCAGCTGAAGAAGTAATAGGTTCCAATAGGCCTAAAGTCATGGATCTTTTAAAAGATGTCTTAAAGGAAATTATGCCTTTTGAAGATCAATATAGTAAGAAGATTCCAGTAATTGTAGCTGGAGGAGTATTTTCTGGAAAAGATATTGGAGAGTACATTGAAAATGGAGCTTCTGGTGTACAAATGTCCACTCGTTTTGTAGCAACAGAGGAATGTGATGCATCTATTGAGTTTAAAGAGGCTTACGTCAATGCAAAAGAGGAAGACATTATGATTGTCCACAGTCCGGTAGGTATGCCGGGAAGAGCAATTCGCACTCCTTTTTCAGAGCAAATGGAAAACGAAAGAATGCCTATTAAGAATTGTTACAACTGCCTAACGCCATGTGAACCAAAGATAGCTCCCTATTGCATCTCAGACGCCTTAATCAACGCCGTCAAAGGGGACGTCAAGAATGGTTTAGTGTTTTGTGGAAGCAATGTCCCAAAAGTAAATGAGATTACTACAGTGAAAGAATTATTTAATAGAATAAAAAAAGAAGCTGAATAATCCAGCTTCTTTTTTTTGTGCTTGAATTTTCTGAATATTTGTAATATTATAGTACTATTAATTATATTAGGGGGAAGACTGTTGAAAAAGAATAAAATGATTTTAAGTGCTTTGGCACTTATACTAATGGTCTCAATTACACTTGTAGGATGCTCTGGCGGAGACAGTGATAGTGGGGATACGATTAAAATTGGTGCACTTGGGCCTTTGACAGGTGAAGTTGCTTCATACGGTACAGCCACAATAAATGGTGTGAATTTAGCCATTGAAGAGATCAATGCCAATGGAGGTATTGATGGAAAACAAATTGAAATTGTACAATACGATACAAAAGGCGATAAGACAGAAACAATCAATATTTACAACCGATTAAGAGATCAAGATGAGGTTGTAGCAGTTATAGGTGGCGTAGTTAGTGGTGAAACTTTGGCCATTAAAGATATAGCTACTTCAGACAATATGCCTTTGATTACTGCAACATCAACTGCATTAGAAGTTACAGAAGAGGGATCAACTGTTTTTAGAGTATGTTACACAGATCCATACCAAGGAGCTGCTGCTGCTAAATTTAGTATTGAAACATTAGGTGCTAAATCTGTTGGAATCTTGTACAATACAGATGATGCATACTCAGTAGGTGTAACTGACGTATACGCTAAAGCTTTTGAAGATGCAGGTCTTAAAGTAACAAATAAATTAGGTTATCCAAAAGGAGAAGGCGACTTTAGTGCTCTTCTTACACAAGTGCAAGAATCAAATCCAGATATTATCTTCTTACCTGATTACTACGACAAAGTAGGTAAAATTACTACTCAAATAAGACGTATGGGTCTTAAACAAGATGTTGTAGGTGTAGATGGTTGGGACAGCGTAGAAAAAGACTATGCAGAGCAGGTAGAAGGGTATTACTTTGTAAATCACTTTGCAAAAACAGATCCAGATGAAGTCGTACAAAACTTTATCTCTGGTTACCAAAAAAAATATAAATCTGAACCAAATTCATTTGCAGCCCTAGGGTATGATACTGCTTATGTACTGACAGAAGCAATTAAAGCTGCAGGCAGCACAGATAGCCAAGCTATTTTAGACCAACTTGCTACAGCAGATCACAAAGGCGTAACAGGTAATATCCGCTTTGATAAAAAGGGAGATGTTTCTCAAAAAGATATTACAATCATCCAAATCAAAGCTGGAAAACATGAGTTACTAGAAAAAATCGTAGTAGAATAATAAATGCATCTATAAAGGTGTCTCTAATTCGAGACACCTTTATTTGTGTATATTGGTTGGAACGTCGGGACGTGGAAAAATCAAGCTCGCCTATAGGCGAGACAGTGATTTTGCTTACCACCTTACCACCTTATCACTTTACCACCCTATTAAAGTTCTTGAACTTTCAGAATATTTGTAATAATATGTTCATATTGTTTTAAATTTTGCCTTAAGGTAAACGAGAACGTGGACTAGTTACAAAATCATGCTGGATAATGGAAAAGTTTGACTAGGGTAAAATGTGTATTAATAATTTAAAAATTCAGAATATTGTATTATAATAGTATAGAAAACAAAATTCTACATATTATCCTATGAGAACTTTGGAGTGTTTTCAAATCAATGATCTCAGTAAGAGTAGCTTTTAAAAAATAAACTTTCATGAAAGGAGGAGTAAACATGGTATTTATTCAACAATTGATAAATGGTCTTCAAGTAGGGAGTATTTATGCAGTAATTGCTTTAGGTTATACAATGGTTTATGGAATTATTAAATTAATCAACTTTGCTCATGGAGAAATTATGATGATGGGTGCGTATTTTGCTTTTATGCTAGCTTTAGCAGGGGTGCCGGTCTGGGCGGTTTTTCTTATTTCCATGGTCCTTACAGCCCTATTAGGTATGGCTATTGAGAGAATTGCGTATAAGCCTTTAAGAAATTCTCCAAGAATATCTGCTTTGATTACAGCCATAGCTATGAGTTATTTATTACAAAATGTAGCTCTTCTCATATTTGGAGCGGATCCAAAAGTAATGCCATCGATTATTCCAAACAAACCAATTAATATTGCAGGTTTACAAGTAAGCAATATTACGTTAATTACATTTTTTGTCTCTGTATTATTTATGATTCTTTTAACCCTGTTTATCAATAAGACAAAAGCAGGAAAAGCAATGAGGGCTGTTTCTGAAGATACAGACGCGGCTATGCTAATGGGAATCAATGTAGATCAAACCATATCCATGACTTTTGCCATAGGTTCGGCCTTAGGAGCACTAGGTGGAATTCTATATGCTGTAGCATATACTCAAGTACTGCCAACATTAGGTGTTTTGCCTGGCTTAAAAGCTTTTGTAGCCGCTGTTCTAGG
>CAZVEI010000213.1:0-3863 GCA_964626295.1 uncultured Alkalibaculum sp. | reverse complement strand
TATCATACTACAAATTATTTTTATGTACAATCTGTTTAAGGTAGTCAGGTGGTCAGCTTTAAGCCGGTCAGCAAAAGCATTTTAGCCACTAAAGTGGCTATCTTTTTAGAACTATAGACATCAGTTACTACGCAAATTATTTAGAAGTTAGTTTTAGTAGCTAATGTGTAGAGATTCTTCGCGATCTCAGAATGACTGGGCAGGAGCTAGGGTCAGTGCGCTACGCGCAATTGTGTACAATGTGTGCGAAGCACAAATATATTGCTAACTGTTCATTAATCTATATTCATTGTTCACCGCGACGTATGTCGAATATTTGCTGACCACCTAGTAAGAAAGGAGGCAATCTTTCGATTGCCTCCTTTCTTACTACAACACTTTGCTTAAAAACTCCTTCAAGCGAGGATGATTTGGGTGGTTGAATAGTTGGTCTGGGCTAGCTTCTTCTACTACTTTGCCTTCATCCATAAAAAGAATTCGATCTCCAACTTCTCTTGCAAAACCCATTTCGTGAGTTACTACCATCATGGTCATCCCTTCTAAGGCTAAATCTTTCATAACGCTTAACACCTCTTTAACCATTTCAGGATCTAGAGCTGAAGTTGGTTCATCAAAAAGCATTACTTCAGGTTCCATGGCTAAGGCACGAGCGATGGCAATTCTTTGTTTTTGGCCACCTGATAATTGAACAGGATAAGCATCAATTTTATCAATTAGACCTACTTTTGTCAGTAGATTCTTTGCAACAGCTGTTGCTTGTTCCTCTGACATTCCCTTTAATTTCATGGGGGCCAAAGTAATATTTTGTAAAATAGTTAAATGAGGAAAAAGATTAAAGTGCTGAAATACCATACCTACTTTTTCCCTTACCTTGTTGATGTTTACCTTAGGGTCTGTAACATCGTCCCTGTCAATGATGATTTGTCCTTTTGTAGGCTGCTCAAGTAAATTGATACATCTTAAAAATGTACTTTTACCAGAACCACTTGGACCTATGACGACAACTACTTCCCCTTGCTTTACTCCTTGATCGATTCCTTTTAAAACTTGCAAATTCCCAAAGGATTTGTGGAGATTTTTAACGGTTATCACTTCGTTTTAACCTCCTTTCTAATTTGTTAATCAATGTAGAAAGACCTAATACTAAGACAATATATATTATTGCAATAATAATATATGGCTCAAAATTACTATAAGTTGCTGCTTTGATAATATCTGCTTGTCGTACTAAATCCGTTGTTCCAATAATGGATACGACGGAGGTTTCTTTTAATAATACGACGAATTCATTTCCTAAGGCAGGCAAGATGTTTTTGATTGCCTGGGGAATAATAATGTATCTCATAACCATGCCATGAGGTAACCCCAAAGATCGCCCTGCTTCCATTTGTCCATAATCTACTGCTTGAATCCCCGCTCGAATAATTTCTGCTACATAAGCTGAGCTATTTAAACCAAAGGTAGCCACTGCAGCAATATAGGGTGGAATATTAAATCCAAAAAGTGGGTATGTAGCATAATATATAATATATAATTGCACTAGCACTGGAGTTCCTCTAATAATTTGTATATAAGTTGTTGCTATGAACGAAATCAATCTATTGGTTGACAATCTTCCAAGAGCTATAATTAAACCTAAAATAGCACCAATAATTACCGCCACAAAGGCTATTTGAACAGTAATCTTCAAACCTTCTACAAACAGTGGCGCATACTGAGCCATTGAAGCAAAATCCATGTATTTCATCCTTTCTGCATTCTTATCTTTCCTACTTTATTTCGCCTTCAGGCGAATTTTGTTTTTACCATTCACCGTCCAACCGTTAGCCTTTAAAGAAATAAGACAGGTGGATAGCATCAACCTGCCTTATTAAAACATTTTATCTCTTATTACTCAATAATAATATGATTTTATTCAAACGTAAACCATTTAGCTACTAACTCATCGTATTTTCCAGAATCTTTAATAGCTTGTAAAGCAGTATTTACTTCTTTTAATAATTTTTCATCTTCTTTTGGTATTGCAATCGCAAATGGCTGATCTTCTGTGTTCAATCCTTCTGGAATGACAATTTCTAATTCATCATTTTTCTGTACAAAAGCTTCAGCAATAGAATCTTCAACAATAACCGCTTCAATTCTGCCATTTTTCAAATCTTGTATTGCATCTGTTACTTTATTGTATTTTTTAACTTCTATTCCATCAAACGTAGATATTACATCATCACTACTAGAGCCTAATTGAGATCCTACTGTTAAGCCCTTCACATCATCCATCGTTGCTAAGCCTATCGTATCTTTTTTTACAACTATTGTCTGAGAAGTCTCATAATATGAATCAGAGAAGTTTACTTTTTTTACTCTCTCCTTATCTACAGATAAGCCTGAGATAGCTAAGTCGGCTTTTCCAGTTTGAATAGCAGCAATAATTCCATTAAACTCCATATTTTTAAATGCGATTTCAGCATCTAATTCTTTTCCAATTTCTTTTATAAGGTCAATATCGAAACCTACAATTTCACCTTTTGTATCAATCGTTTCAAAAGGTGGGAAATCTGCACTCGTAGCGACAGTAAGCGTTCTTTTGTCTGTATTTTTACCTTGTCCCTCTCCGTTTTCAGTTGTTTCATTGCTATTACAACCAACTAAGGCAATCATAAGTGCAACAATAAGTAATGTAACTAATCCTTTTTTCATTTTCATTTAATACCCTCCCCATTTCTATTAACATAATAATAATACAATAAAAGTAATAAATATTCAATTGGTAAAAGCAGAAAGTTGGAAAGTTAGAGAGTTGAAAATTATTAGTAGATTGGTTATTTCTATGGGAAAATCTTTTAGCGGAAAGCAGAACTCTATAGACGAGCTAGTGTGAAAACATAAGATCCTTCGGCTAAAGACTCAAGGATGGCAAAGCCGTAGCTAAGATTAAAACAATTTTGCATTTTTAATTATAGAATAGAAAGAGGGCTATTTAGCCCTCTTTCTATTCATCATCATCCTCTTCATCCAGTTTTAAACTCGTATTCATTATAAATCCACCGACAAAATTTGGGTTTGATGCGATTTCTATGTGTTCTAAATCATCACCTTTTAATCCACACTCTTCTATTAGCATTAAACATCCTGTATAAATTGCTGCCTTAGCTAGTTGAATTTGGCGGATATCTTGTTGGGTCATTAAGAGGGGTTTTCCAGATTCCGTTTCCTCACCGTAAGCTAAAATAAATGCTTTTCCTTTTTCCGTTTTGATGACTCTCTTTGCTAATTCTGGCTCTTCGATTTTTGATGGATCTACAAAAGCACCACCTGAGTTTACAATATTGTTTTCAGATAATTCCGCTACCATGTCGATGATTCCTGAGCCGCAAATTCCTTGAGGTTTTACCTCTCCTATTACTTTATAAAACACTTGACCATTAGCAATTTTTACTCGCTCAATAGCCCCTTTCGTTCCCCTCATACCGTACTCTAAACCAGCACCTTCAAGGGCAGGTCCACATGCGCAGGAAGTTACCTTGTACTCGTCATTCTTACCTACACCTACTTCCCCATTTGTCCCTAGATCGATAATCAATCTGTTTTTATCGTCATTTTGTATGGAAAGAAGCACTGCAGCAGTGTCTGCACCTACAAATCCCCCTAATAAAGGCAAAAAATTAATTTTTCCTTTGGAATTGATTTTAATGTTAAGGCTTTTTGCATCTGTAAGTACTGCCTTATGAGTTGTACTAGCAAAAGGTTTTAAACCAAGACGACCTGGATACAAACCTAAAAACAAATGTTGCATAGTGCTGTTGCCACAGAAACTTGCTTGATAAATGTTGTTTTTATCAATATTATTTTCTGTGCAAATATTT
>CAZVEI010000212.1:0-3868 GCA_964626295.1 uncultured Alkalibaculum sp. | reverse complement strand
GGAAAATCTTTTAGAAATGAAATTACTCCAGGTAATTTTATTTTTAGAACTAGAGAATTCGAACAAATGGAATTAGAATTCTTCTGTGCACCAGGAGAAGATATGGAATGGTTTAATTACTGGAAAAGCTATTGTTTAAAATGGTTATCTGATTTAGGAATGGAAGAAGAAAAAATCCGAGTAAGAGACCATTCAGCAGAAGAATTATCTCATTATAGCAATGCCACAAGCGATATTGAATTTAGATTCCCGTTTGGTTGGGGGGAACTCTGGGGTATAGCAGATCGTACAGATTTTGACTTAAAACAACACGGCAGCCATTCAGGAAAAGACATTGTATATACAGACCCAATGACAAATCAAAAATATGTACCTTATTGTATTGAGCCTTCATTAGGTGTAGATCGAGTTTTACTTGCCTTCTTGTGCAATGCATTTAAAGAAGAAGAGCTTGAAAACAATGATAAGAGAACAGTATTAAAAATACATCCATTCCTTGCGCCTTTTAAAGCTTGTGTACTTCCTTTAACAAAAAAATTAAAGGATAAAGCTGGTGAAGTTTACGGTGAGCTTTCTAAATATATGATGGTAGATTATGATGAAGCGGGCAGTATAGGTAAGAGATATAGAAGACAAGATGAAATAGGAACACCTTACTGTATAACCATTGACTTTGATACTTTAGAAGATAACACAGTAACCGTAAGAGATCGGGATACGATGGAACAAATGCGAATTAGTATAGCAGAATTAAAAAGTTTATTAGAGGAAAAGATGGATTTTTAAAAAAATAAATATAAATTATATAGCAAATATGTTATACTTTATTATGGGAATTGTAATAAGTATAACATATTTTGCGTTTTTAACGAGCTAAATAGCTTACTAATTTTCTCATATTAATGAACGAGCTAAGCGAAAACTCTTCAGTAGATTTATATACGTAAATAAGAGTGAAACTTTCATTTTAAATTACTAACAGCTATATTATTAGGGGGTGGACTTTATCCAACTTTCAAAACGGCAAATGGAAATAATGGAAATCGTAAAAGTAGATCAACCGATTACGAGTGAACAGATTGCAGAAAAGCTAGGATTAACACGAGCAACTCTTAGGCCGGATTTAACGGTTCTAACAATGATCGGTATATTAGAAGCAAGACCAAAAGTAGGATATTTTTATTCAGGAAAGTCCTTGCTCAGTGTTATGGGAAGTTTTATTAAAAATTTAAATGTAATGGACGTTAAATCACATCCAGTAATTGTCTCAGAAGAGACTACTGTGTATGATGCTATAGTGACGATGTTTTTAGAAGATACCGGAAATATTTATGTACAGCATAATGGTTACTTGTCTGGGGTTGTTTCAAGAAAAGACTTTATTAAAGTCACAATAGGAACAAATGACATCAAAGCATTACCTGTAGCGATGATCATGACAAGAATGCCTAATATTGTATATGCAGAAGCCCATGAATCTGTTTTTGATGCAGCGCAGAAGTTAATTCTTCACGAGGTAGATTCACTTCCTGTTGTTGAAAAGATCATTCCTGACGATTCAGTAGTTCGTCTAAAAGTCGTTGGAAAAATTTCAAAAACAACTATTACCAAAGTCATGGTACAAATCGGGAACGAGTAGGGAGGAAAATAAATGTCAGATAATAAAATAGGGGTTATATACGTAGTTTCTGACTCCCTTGGCGAAACGGGAGAGTTAGTGGCAAAAGCAGGAAAAATCCAGTTTAGCAGCATTAGAGAAATTAGAAAGTTTCCTTTTGTTCTAGAACATGAACAAATTGATGAAATCGTGGAAGAAGCTTCTCAGCAGAATTCCATTATTATATATACTCTAGCAGTTCCTGAGATGAAGGAATATATGAATAATACTGCTAAAAAGTATAATATTATAGCCATTGATATATTAGGGCCAGTAATTCATGCACTAAAGGGTATTACGGGTCAAGAACCTCTTTATGAAGCAGGTTTAAATAGGCGATTAGATGCAAATTATTTTAAAAAAGTAGAGGCAATTGAATTTGCTGTTAAATATGATGATGGCAAAGACCCTAGAGGTATAAAAAAAGCAGATGTAGTTCTCGTAGGTGTGTCTAGAACGTCAAAGACTCCCCTTAGCATGTATCTAGCTAATAAAAATCTTAGAGTTGCCAATATTCCTCTTGTTCCAGAAGTTGAGGCACCTAAGGAATTATTTGATATATCCAATAAAAAAATCATTGGTCTAACGAATGATCCTGAAAAATTAAATGGTATTCGCAAGGAAAGATTAAAAGCACTTGGTCTAGACTATAATGCCGCAAACTACGCCAGTTTAGAACGGATCATGTCAGAATTACAATACGCGGATGATCTCTTTCGCAAATTAAGATGTCCTGTTATTAATGTTTCTGATAAAGCAATAGAGGAAACTGCAAGTATAATATTATCAATAATTCGTAAGGAGGATTTACTTTGAGCAAAAAATATGTATATTTATTTAAAGAAGGAAATGCAGAGATGAAAGCGATTCTTGGCGGAAAAGGTGCTAATTTAGCAGAGATGACTAATATTGGTTTACCTGTACCTCCAGGGTTGACGGTCTCCACTGAGGCCTGTACAGTATTTTATGAAAACGATAAAAATCTTACAGATGAAATTAAAGAGCAAATTGATGCAGCTCTTTTAAGCCTAGAAGAGCAAACTGGTAAAAAATTTGGTGACCAAGATAATCCACTGCTGGTTTCTGTTCGCTCAGGTGCAAAATTCTCTATGCCAGGAATGATGGATACCATATTAAATCTTGGACTAAATGATCAAACCGTATTAACTCTTGCTGAAAAGTCAAATAATCCACGTTTTGCTTATGATAGTTATAGACGATTCATTCAAATGTTTGGTGATGTAGTATTAGAAATTGAAAAATACAAATTTGAAGGCGTTCTTGACCGAGCTAAGGAAGACAATGGATACGCAGATGATACAGAATTAACTGTTGATAATTTAAGAGACATCGTTGAAAATTTTAAAAAGATTGTAAAAAAAGAAAGAAAACTCGATTTTCCACAAGATCCAAAAGAGCAATTAATGTATGCTATTAATGCTGTATTTATGTCTTGGAACAATCCTAGAGCAATTACATATCGTAATTTAAATGAAATACCACACGATATCGGCACTGCTGTAAACGTACAATCTATGGTATTTGGAAATATGGGTAATGATTGCGGTACAGGTGTTGCTTTTACGAGAAATCCATCTACAGGTGAAAAGAAACTATTTGGTGAATTTTTGATTAATGCACAAGGAGAAGATGTTGTAGCAGGTATTAGAACGCCAAAATCTATTGATGAATTATCACAAATCATGCCTGAAATATACGAGCAATTTCAGGACATTACTCAGCTTCTTGAAAAACACTATAGAGATATGCAAGATGTAGAGTTTACAATCGAGCAGAATAAATTGTATATGCTTCAAACTAGAAACGGTAAGAGAACAGTCCACGCTGCACTAACAGCTGCAGTTGAAATGGTTGAAGAAGGTCTAATTACAAAAGAAGAAGCTGTTCAAAGAATAGAACCAAAGCAATTAGATCAATTACTCCACCCTAATTTTGATCCTGAAACCATGAAGGCAGCAACTCCTTTGGCACAAGGTTTGCCAGCTTCTCCAGGAGCAGCTACGGGCAAGGTGTACTTTAATGCAGAGGATGTTGCAAAAGCAGCTGCAGAGGGGGAAAAGGTTATTTTAGTTCGGAGGGAAACATCTCCAGAAGACATTGAAGGAATGATCGCTGCAGAAGGAATCTTAACGTCTAGAGGTGGTATGACTTCTCATGCTGCAGTTGTAGCAAGAGGTATGGGGAAATGCT
>CAZVEI010000211.1:0-3904 GCA_964626295.1 uncultured Alkalibaculum sp. | reverse complement strand
TATCTCAGACAATGCCGGCGGTATAGCAGAAATGGCAGAACTAGATTCATCTGTTCGAAAAATTACAGATACACTAGACTCAGTAGGAAATACTACAGCAGCTATTGGCAAAGGTTTTGCTATTGGTTCAGCGGCACTTACAGCATTATCTTTATTTGTATCTTATGCAAAAGCTGTAGATCTTACGAGTATTGATATTTTAGATCCAATTGTAATCGCTGGTATGTTTATAGGTGGAATGCTACCATATATCTTCTCTGCTTTAACGATGGAAGCAGTTGGAGAAGCAGCTAACGAAATGATTGAAGAAGTAAGAAGACAATTTAAAACAATTCCAGGAATCTTAGAAGGAACAGGAAAACCTGATTATGCTACTTGTGTAGATATTTCTACCAAAGCTGCACTAAACAAGATGGTTGTTCCAGGTTTAATAGCAGTAGCCGCGCCACTAGCAGTAGGCTTTCTATTAGGAAAAAATGCCTTAGGTGGACTTCTTGCTGGAGCAACTGTTACAGGTGTTCTAGTAGCAATCCAAATGGCAAACTCCGGTGGAGCTTGGGATAATGCGAAAAAATACATCGAAGGTGGAGCACACGGTGGAAAAGGCAGCGAAGCTCATACAGCAGCAGTTGTTGGAGATACTGTAGGTGACCCATACAAAGATACATCAGGTCCATCTATTAATATCTTAATAAAATTAATGACTATCGTATCATTAGTATTTGCACCATTGTTTTTATAAATAAATAGCGCATTGAACAGAATGCCTTCTCGGAGAGTGATTTCTCCTGGAAGGTATTTTTTAATTCTTAATTGTACACCGTTGCCATAAAAAGGTATAATAGCCTAGGGAGTTGGGAGATTATGAGAGAAGTTATTTGTTATTTACTTATAGTAAACGCAATAAGCATTCTATTAATGTATATAGATAAAAAAAGAGCAATAAAGGGCCAATACCGAATTAGTGAAAAAGTTCTTCTTAGCATAAGTGCAATAGGTGGTAGCTTAGGCACATGGTTTGGTATGTACGCCTTTCATCATAAGACAAAAAAACCAATCTTTAACTATGGTGTGCCTATTATTCTTGCTATTCAAATTATTTTGTATATTGTTTATAAATTTAATAAATAATAAATACAATAGTATAGTAATGGTCACTTATTAAAACTAGTCTTAGAGATAGTTGTTTATTATAAATAAAATAATATTAAAAGTACAGGAATGTGGAGGGGAAATTTTGATATCACGAGAGAATGTATTAACCCTAATGAATCACGAAGACTATAAAGCCATGGGATATAAAGACATGCTTTATTTATTTGCTTTGCACAATAAAAAAGAAAAGAAAGCACTTAAAGAGATACTACATGGGTTATTAGAAGAAAATAAGGTAATGCAGAATAAAAAAGGAAAGTACATCCTGCCTGACCCAGATAAATACGTAAAGGGAACACTACAGGGACATGCCAAGGGCTTTGGTTTTGTTATTCCAGAGGACAGTATATTTGGGACAGATATCTTTATTAGTCCTGCTGATTTAATGGATGCTATGGATGGAGATAAAGTCCTCGTAAAAATAAACCGAAAATCTGGAAGCAACAAAAGCGCAGAAGGGGAGATTATTCAGATTATAGAGAGAAAATCTCAACTTATAGTAGGTACTTATGAAGACAACCGCAACTTTGGCTTTGTGGTGCCTGATAATAAAAAAATCTTTCGGGATATTTATATTCCTAAAAGCAGCACTGGAGATGCCAAAACAGGAGATAAAGTTGTAGTTGAGATTACAGTGTGGCCAAGCGCGAACCGAAGCCCTGAGGGTAAAATTAGAGAACTTCTCGGTCACCAAAAGGATATTGGCATTGATATTTTATCCATTGTACGAGAACACAATATACCAGATGATTTTCCATCTGAAGTAAAAGACCAATTACACACTATACCAAGTGCTGTAGGCGAAAATGAAATTAGGAATCGAAAAGATTTAAGGCAAATTAAAATGGTCACCATAGATGGTGCAGATGCAAAGGATTTAGATGATGCTGTGTCTATTGAAAAATTACCTAATGGAAACTATAAATTAGGAGTTCACATTGCTGATGTAAGTTATTATGTTCGAGAGGGAAGCGCTATCGATAAAGAAGCACTTGATAGAGGTACTAGTGTCTATCTACTAGACCGAGTAATCCCTATGCTTCCTAGAGAATTATCTAATGGAATTTGCAGTTTAAATGCAAAGGTAGATCGCTTAGCATTTACCTGTCAGATGGAAATTGACAAAAATGGAAAAGTAGTACAACATGAGATCTTTAAATCTGTTATCAATGTAAGGGAAAGAATGACTTATGATGATGTAACAGAAATAGTAGTTCATAACAATGAAGAGTTGAAAGCTAAGTACAAGGATTTAGTAGAAGATTTTAAGGATATGGAAGAGTTAGCGCAAATCCTTCGTGAAAAAAGGCGAATGAGGAGAGGCGCCATTGATTTTGATTTTCCTGAGGCCAAGATTCTATTAGATGAAAGGGGCAAGCCAGTAGGGGTAGAGGTGCGAGAGAGAACAATCTCACATAGATTAATTGAAGAGTTTATGTTGGTCTGCAATGAGACAATAGCAGAGCACATGTTCTGGACCGAGCTACCTTTTGTATATAGAGTTCATGAGGAGCCTAAGTCAGAAAAAATACAAGCATTAAGTGAATTTATTCGAACTTTTGGCTATAGTATTCACTATCAGGATACCATTCACCCTTCTGTTCTTCAAAAACTTTTGGAAGATGTATCGGGTAAACAAGAAGAGGCCCTCATCAGCAGATTAACACTAAGGTCTATGCAACAAGCACGTTATTATGAGGAGAATTTAGGTCACTTTGGATTATCTGCACAATATTACACCCACTTTACTTCCCCAATAAGAAGGTATCCAGACCTTATTATTCACCGCATAATAAGCGAAATGCTAGAGAATAAATTGACGGACAAGAGAATTGAAAAGTTAGAAAAGAAAATAGGAGAAATGGCAAAGCAATGTTCGCAAAGAGAGCGTAGAGCTGAATTAGCGGAAAGAGATGTAGATGATTTAAAGAAATGCGAATACATGCGTACTAAGATTGGGGAAGAATACGAAGGTATAATCTCTAGTGTAACATCTTTTGGGTTCTTTGTGGAATTAGAGAATACTGTAGAAGGCCTTGTAAGAGTTCAGACAATAGATGATGACTACTATATTTACGATGACAAGAAACACAGCTTTATTGGTGAGCACACGAAAAACATCTATAAATTAGGCGATAAAGTAGAAATTGTCGTTCATAAGGCAGATATGACTACAAGGCAGATTGACTTCCTGTTAGTTGACAAAGAAGAAGGAATGGATTATAATAATATGACCATTGAGGATGAATAATGCAATGGCAAATATTGATTTGTAGATCATAATCAAAGGCGAACAATTTTGTTCGCCTATGTTCATCTGTTAAAAAATAAAAGCATTGTAAAATTGCCGCAAGTGAGGGGTGTACTGTTGAAAAATAGTGGAATAAAAGTAATCGCTCAAAATAAAAAAGCAAGACATGAGTATTTTATAGAAGATACTTACGAAGCCGGCATAGAGTTATTTGGTACTGAAGTAAAATCCATTAGAGCAGGAAAAATCAACTTAAAAGAATCTCATGCAGATATCAAAAATGGCGAAGTTTTCGTTTACAATATGCACATCAGTCCATACGAAATGGGAAACATATACAATAAAGATCCTCTAAGGGTTCGAAAGCTACTATTACACAAAAGCGAAATAAGGAAGCTAATAGGCTTAAAACAACAACAAGGCTACACCTTAGTACCGCTAAGCGTATACCTAAAAGACAGCAAAGTAAAAATAGAACTAGCCCTAGCCAAAGGAAAG
>CAZVEI010000210.1:372-3910 GCA_964626295.1 uncultured Alkalibaculum sp. | reverse complement strand
TATTGTGGAGCCTATTGTCCACAATTTTGTATAAAGGTTGTGTAATATGAAAGAAAGAATGCTTGGTTTAGATGTGGGAGATAAATATATTGGAGTAGCTGTTTCAGATTTACTTGGAATTACTGCCCAAGGAGTAAATACCCTAAAGAGACAAAAGCTAGATGAAGATCTAGATCAAATAAAAAAAATAGTTGAAGAGTACCAAATAAAGCAGATTGTAGTAGGTTTACCAAAAAATATGGATGGATCTATAGGAATACAAGGTAATAAAGCAATCAATTTTGGGAATTATCTAAAGAAGAGACTAAATTGTGACATCATCTTTTGGGATGAGCGACTTACGACTAAAATTGCCCAAAATATTCTGATTGAAGGAAATGTGCGAAGAGAAAAGCGAAAGGCTTTTATTGATAAAATAGCAGCTCAAAGCATTTTACAAAACTATATGGATTCACTGTAATAGAAAGTATGTTACCGGATGGAAAGTGTGGACTTGCTAAGAATTTAGAGCAATCATTGCGTTTCTTGTGGTTAATATAAAGGGAATAAAAAAAATAAATATCTAGGAGGATAAGAATGAACGAAGAAAATGAAAACAGAATTGTATTATTAGATGAAGAGGGAAACGAAGTAGAATTTGAGTTAATCGTCACGATTGAAAAAGAAGGCGTAGAATATGCTCTATTATTAAATGTTGAAGAAGAAGAAGGAGATATGTACGCATTTAGAATTGATAAAGACGAAGAAGGAGATCTCCTTGTTCCTGTAGAAGATGAAGAGGAAATTGAAATGATTCAAGAGCTTTATGACCAACTTATAAAAGATGAAGAGTAATTTTTAAAAGAAAAACGTAAGTATTTAAATAAAAAATAGAATTTGATTCAGTAGAAGGTTTTAATCTTCTGCTGAATCCTATCCGTAAGACCATAGACTAAAAATCTTGAAGTATGGCTTTAGTGCTTGTAAATGAGAGGTGATTTGAATTATCGGATCATTCGACAAGAGCGTTATATTATGATATAATTACAACTGATAATAATTATTAAATGATAAGTGGTGAAAAATCATGTCTACTATTAGCCTAGATCGAATTCTTTCAATTATAAAAGAAAATGGGCATAAATTGACGCCTCAAAGGCGGTATATTCTCAAAATAATGATGAAAAATAATCAAGAACATTGGAGCACCGATGAGATTTTTGCTGAAGTAAAAAAGGTGTGTCCGGAAATTGGAATTGCCACAGTATATCGAACCATACAAATGCTTGAAGAAATGAATTTATTGACGAAGCATCATTTTAATGAAGGTTCTTATAGATATGAATTTGTGGATGAAACCAAAAATCACAACCATCATCACATAGTATGCACAAAATGTGGAAAGGTCATGGAGATTCAAGACACTTATTTTGATGATCTAGAGCATCATATTCAAGATGATATGAATTTTAATATTACAAATCACACAGTAACTTTTTACGGAATGTGTGAGGATTGTAAAGAGTAAATAGTCAGGGCGGATTATAAAGAAGGGAGTATAGAATGGCAGCAAAGAAAAGCAAATTAAAAATTATACCGTTAGGGGGGTTAGGTGAAGTAGGAAAAAACATTACCCTATTTGAGTATAAGAAGGATATTATTATTGTGGATTGTGGGTTAGCTTTCCCAGATGAGAGCATGTTCGGAATCGATATCGTATTACCTGATTATACCTATCTTGTAAACAACAAAGAAAAGGTAAGGGCGGTTCTTTTAACTCATGGTCACGAAGACCATATAGGTGGATTACCTTATATGTTAAAACAACTTGATGTACCCGTCTACGGAACGAGACTTACAATGGGGTTAGTTGAAAATAAATTAGCGGAACACAAACTTTTAAACACTACTACAAGAAAGATAGTAAAAGCCAAAGATATAATCCAAATCGGAGGTTTTGAAATAGAGTTTATCCAAACAAATCACAGTATAGCTGATAGTGTGGCTATGTGTATCAAATGTGAAGCTGCAACAGTAATTCACACTGGTGATTTTAAAATTGATTTTACGCCTATAGATGAAAATGTAATTGACCTTAAGAGATTTACAGAACTTGGCTCAGAAGGCGTTGACTTGCTAATGGCGGATAGTACTAATGTTGAGCTTCCAGGCTATACATTGTCTGAACGATCTGTAGGAAAGACGTTTATGTCTTTGTTTGACAGCGTAGACAGTAGAATTATCGTGGCAACTTTTGCATCCAATATTCATAGAGTGCAGCAAGTTGCAGATGCAGCAAGGGCTCACAACCGTAAATTGGCAATAAGCGGTAGAAGTATGGTTAACGTAACGAAGACTGCTCGAGAATTAGGATATTTGCACATACCAGATGATTGTATCATAGATATTAGAGACATTAATAAATACGAACCTAATGAAATAGTAGTGGTCACTACAGGAAGTCAAGGGGAACCCTTAGCAGCTCTTAGTAGAATGTCAGCAGGTGAATACAGGCAATTGTCTATAAATAGAGGAGATTTAGTTATTATCTCTGCATCTGCAATACCAGGAAATGAAAAGATGATTACAAAGGTTATTAACAATTTATACAAATTAGGTGCAGAAGTCGTTTACGAAAAACTAGCGGATATCCATGTATCTGGTCATGCAAAACAAGATGAGTTAAAGCTTATACACACCTTAGTTAATCCAAAGTTCTTTATGCCTGTTCACGGTGAGTACAGAATGTTAATGAGACATGCTCAATTAGCTGAAGAATTGGGAATGCCTGAAGAAAATGCCATAGTTACTGAAAATGGTGCTGTTGTAGAAGTGGACAAAACTAGTTTTAAAATTGTTGGGAGAGTTCCTTCTGGCATTACTTTAGTAGATGGATTAGGAATTGGAGACGTTGGCAATATCGTCTTAAGAGACCGTAAACACCTTTCAGAAGATGGCTTATTTATCGTAGTAGTGACATTAAGCAAGGGTAAGACTGTAGCAGGGCCAGACGTAATTTCAAGAGGTTTTGTATACGTAAGAGAATCTGAAGAATTGATTAGTCAATCTAGAGAAGTAGTAAAAGCTGCACTTGCTAAATGCGAAGAAAAGAACATTCACGAATGGAATAAAATAAAAGGTGAAATTAAAGATTCGTTAGAGCACTTCTTATATGGACAAACCATGAGAAAGCCAATGATTCTCCCAATTATTATGGAAGTATAATTACCTTTTGGTCACAGTGCTCCTACTTATATTAAAATTTTCAGGTGGGAGTACTGGTGACTACTTGTAAAATAAAAAAAAATCTTGCCACTGAAACTTAAAAAAGGAGTAGTTAGAAATGAGCAATTAAGTAAATTGCTTATTTCTAATTATTAATTATCTCGTCGGAGGTCCTATGAAAGACAAAAAAAGAAATGTGTTTCTCGTATTATTACTGGTTCTAGCAATTATCAGTGCTTCTATTTTATACTATTACAATAACTTAAAGCCTCTAAATCACAATGGAGAAGAGAAGCTAGTGGAAATCCCATCAGGATATTCACTAGTGGATATC
>CAZVEI010000210.1:0-362 GCA_964626295.1 uncultured Alkalibaculum sp. | reverse complement strand
TATTATAAAAGATAATGTAAGTTTACAAATCTATACGGCTATTAAAGGGCATGCAGATCAGATTAAAGCTGGAAAGTACATTTTAAGCTCTAGTTATTCTGTGAAAGAAATCGTAGAGAAGATTGCTAAAGGTGAAACAGTCAATGAGAGCGTTATTATAACCATACCCGAAGGATGGACTATTACACAAATAGCACAAGATCTAGAGAAAAACGAATTAGTTTCTAAAGATGAATTTCTGAAGGAAGCAAGTAATATTGAGAAATATCAAAAAGATTTTCACTTTCTTTCAACGATTAAGAATATTGAAGAGAGAAATCTAGAAGGATATTTGTTTCCAGATACATATTACTTTCACAAAG
>CAZVEI010000209.1:0-3911 GCA_964626295.1 uncultured Alkalibaculum sp. | reverse complement strand
AGAACGAATACAACTCCCACTGCGATAATAATATTTTGGCGCATATTATTAGCTGTGGCCTTTGTCAAGCCTAGTGCATGTGGCAACCGGCTAAAATCAGAATTCATTAAGACCACATCTGAAGTCTCTATGGCTACGTCTGTACCACTTCCCATAGCGATTCCAATCTGTGCTAAAGCTAAGGACGGGCTATCATTGACTCCATCGCCAACGAAGGCAACAATTTGGCCATTTTTTTGTAACTTTTCAATATATGCGGATTTATTTTCTGGCAACATATGGCCGTGAGCTTCAGTAAGACCTAATTCACTTGCTACTAAATCAACCGTTCCTTGATTGTCTCCTGAAAGGACGACTAAGTTTTTAACGCCTAATTTCTTTAGTTTTTGAAGGTCTTCTTTTACCCCTGGACGAATTTGGTCGCGAATACCCATTAGGGCTTGTAACTTTCCATCAACAGATGTGAGAACAAGTGAGTTTCCATTCTTTTCAAACCTTTTAATATCTGAAAGAGCTTTTTTACTTAAAGGAACGTCTTCCTGTTCCATGAGAAACACATTTCCCACTGCAACCCTATGACCTTCTACCTGAGCCACAATTCCTCCGCCTTTAACAACATCTGTCTTGTCAACAGCATAGACGATAGTCTCTCCAATGTGTTCTACTACTGCATTAGCTAATGGATGATCTGATTCCTTTTCAACACTTGCAAGATACGCTAATACATCATCTACATTATCTGCATAGATTTCTTTGTCGGCTACTTTAGGATTTCCAATTGTCAAAGTACCTGTTTTGTCAAATACGATTGTATCCACTCTACTAAAATCATGAATGACTTCGCTACCTTTTAGAAGAACACCGTGTTTTGCCCCATTACCAATACCTGCAACATTTGAAACAGGTACGCCGATAACTAATGCTCCTGGGCATCCAAGAACTAATATGGTAATGGCCAGTTCAATATCTCGTGAAAATAACCATACGATAAAAGACAAGACTAAGACAGCTGGCGTGTAATATTTAGAGAATTTATCAATAAAGCGTTCTGCTTCTGATTTAGAATCTTGTGCTTCTTCAACAAGCTCTATGATTTTACCAAAAGTAGTATCTTCTCCTACACGATCTGCTACAATTTGAATGGTTCCATTTTCTAAGATCGTGCCTGCGTAGACTTTCGTGTCTTTCTTTTTACTTACTGGAAGGGATTCTCCAGTAATACTTGCTTCATTTATATGACCTTGTCCGGTTAAAACCGTGCCATCAACAGGAACTTTTGCGCCGGTTTTTACCAGTAGAGTATCTCCTACGTCAACTTCATCTACTTCTACTTCTTCAAATTCACCATTTTCCATTTGTTTAAGTGCACTCTCTGGTGCCATTTCCGTTAATTCTTTAATGGCAGATCGGGTTTTGTTTAGTGTTCGTTGTTCTAGATAAGCTCCGAATAAGAATAAGAATGTGACAATGGCTGACTCTTCAAGGTTCTTAATTAAAAATGCTCCGATTACTGCAATGGTAACTAAAACATCGATACTGACAACTTTTACCCTTAATGCTTGATAGGCTTGGATTGCAATAGGTGCGACCCCTAAAACAGATGCTATGACCAAAGACCAAATTGCTACGCTTTCATTTTTAAAGCCTAATTCACTGATAAATCCAATAAGGATTAAGATTCCACTAATTACGGTTATATGATTTTTCTTACTTAATATAAATCTTTGCATATTTTTCCCTCCCCCTTTTATTTGTGTTTCTTTATGGGTTCTATACGCATTACTATTTCAAATGGATGTAATTCATGTGTTTACTTTGTTATAATCCAGAAAACAATTTGCTCCTCTGCTTTCTGGATTTAGTCTTTCACTTTAAGCTTGATAAGCTTTGTCTACATCAGCTAACATATTATATACTGCTTCAAAGCTTTCACAAACATCACCTGGAACAGTGTAGTTGTTTGTAATCTCACGTAGTTTAGATAATTCTTCGTTTAATTGAGGTTTTTCCGCTCCTGCAGCTTTTGTTTTCTCGTTGATTGCATCAAATATTTTTTTTACATCGTGAAACTCTGGATGATTATCTCCATGAACTCGGTCTACAACTGGTACGTATTGCTCTAATCTCTTAAAATGGCTTTCCTTTACTTGATTAAATGTTAATGGGTTTGACATATGATTTCCTTCTTTCTTTTTTTTATATTATTTCATTTCTATGATTTTATTCTAGCAAGAATTGAAATGATTTAAATTGATCTACATCAAGAATTGTGAATTTCTTTTATCTTTTTCTTCCTTCAATAAAATCATTTTCTTACTTCTTGATTACATCATACCCATTATGTGAGGTATTTAAATTGACCTACATCAAGTTTACGAAAGTTTTTCTATTTTTTATTAAAAAAACAGAGCAGAAATGTTTCACATCTACTCTGTTTAATCTGATTTGGATTTACGAGGGAACATATTCATCCTTTGTAAACCTATTATTTCTTTTTATGCTTGTCTATCTTACAAACTCGCATCTTCTGCTTCAGTATCTTCTGCTTCAGTATCTTCTGCTATTTCATGAATCTTTGGTTCTGTTACAACGGCTATGACATCGTCAGCATTATTTTGCGCCACGATACCACTTGCTAGTGTAAGATCCCCTACTTTTACCGCATCGCCTTTTTTAAAATTTGATACGTCAATATCGATTGTCTCTGGCGTATTTTGTGGAAGGCACTTTACAGTTACTGCGTCTAAGCTAATTGCTAATAACAATCTCTTTTTCTCTAATGATTCCATACCTGTATATCGAATAGCTACATTTGTCTCAATTTCTTCTGTAAGAGATATCTTTTGGAAATCTACGTGTAATATTTCTCTACTTATTGGGTCATTTTGAATTTCTTTGACTATCACTGTATATGGGTCTTTATTTGGTAGTTCTAATTTGAATACTCCATTCCTACCTGATGTAGTCAGCATACTCCTAAAATCGTCTCTTTTTATGGATACAGATTCAGACTCTATTCCTTTTCCAGAAATAGCCCCAGGCAAATAACCAGACTTTCTTAATCTCTTATTAGCACTAGAACTAGCTTTACCTCGTTGATTAATTTGTACCGTATTAATTTTCATAGAACATTCCTCCTTTATTCTTATATATAGTATATATCATTAGAAATTTAAAATCAATTTTACACACTATACATATAGTATTTCTCTGTTTAAAGGAAAATATTCCTAATAATGGATTATTATTTTAATTCTGTGTGCATGTAGTCCTTAACGCTTTCAATTATTGGAGCCATACATTCTTCTTTACGTGATGCATAATATTTTTTGTTTTCTACAAACATATTATTTCCCTCAGTATCAATAGAAACGATTAATGGTCCAAATTCTTTAACTCTCATTACCCATTCACATTCGGGCATGCCTAATTCTCTCCAATAAACATTTTCAATCTCTTCAACATGAGATGCAGCGGATACTGCACAGCCTCCTGGGAATACACAGTGAATAGCGCCAAATTCCTTACAAGCCTCAGATGTTTTTTCACCCATTCCGCCTTTACCTACCATTAATTTTAAACCTGTTTTTTCGATAAATTCTGCAGCTAGTGTTTCCATACGAATGGATGATGTAGGTCCTATGGAAATTATGCTATTCTTTCCTGGTTCTTCTTTAATGATAGGACCAGCATGCATGATAGCCATGCCGTTAAAATCAAATGGAGATTCAAGACCTTCTACAACAACACGGTGATGTACATCATCACGACCCGTTACAAGAGTTCCACTTAAGTAAATCGTGTCTCCAACGCGTAAGTCTTTTATATCATCATAACTAATTGGTGTAGTTAATACTTTTTTCATAGTTCTGCCCCCTCATAAGTAAGGATTTCATATGACATATCTTCAT
>CAZVEI010000208.1:3429-3941 GCA_964626295.1 uncultured Alkalibaculum sp. | reverse complement strand
GTCAACACAGCTACAGTGATTATAGGAAGCCTTATTGGATTATTATTTAAAAAGGGAATTCCTACAAAATTTACAGATGCAATTATGACTGGCATTGGTTTATGTACCGTATACATAGGAGTCGCTGGGGCTTTACAGGGAGAGAATACTTTAATTCTCATCGTCTCTATGGTGGTTGGTTCTATTATTGGGACAGGTATTGATTTAGATGACAAAATTAGTAGTTTAGGTGAATGGCTTGGAAAGCGCTTTAAAAAAGCAGAAGGAAACTCTCATTCTGTGGCAGAAGGCTTTGTCACTGGCTGCCTTTTGTTTTGCGTTGGTGCGATGACTATCGTAGGGTCTTTAAATGCTGGTTTAACTGGAGACAATGAGATGCTCTTTACGAAATCGCTATTAGACTTAATCTCCTCTGCTATGCTCTCTGTTAGTCTAGGTGTTGGCGTCTTGTTTTCAGCGGCTTTTGTTTTGGTTTTTCAACTTGGGTATCAACCAATATTGATACAAAATAC
>CAZVEI010000208.1:0-3419 GCA_964626295.1 uncultured Alkalibaculum sp. | reverse complement strand
CTATTCTTACAGATGCCGCTATTGCAGAAATTACTTGTGTAGGATCTTTGTTGATTTTAGCCCTAGGTTTAAATATTATGGGTATTACAAAAATCAAAGTAGCAAATTATATGCCTGCAATAGTGATAGCTCCTATTTTGACTTGGATGGTGAGTTTGTTTTAGTGTGTTTAGCTTTATGTACGAATTTGACCCTACGTCATTTAAGGCGCAGGGTCAAATTTCGTTAGGCTTAGTTTGAAAACAAATTTTTCCTTTATTTATACGTATTTTTATATACCTATTTAATTCCTATAGATCCTTCGCTCCGCTCCAGGATGACCATAGCAGGAACTTAGGTCTTAATTTTCTAATAGCCTATAAACCTCCTCCATATCCTGAATCACAATATCTGCAGTAGACAGATCTTGTGCTCCAGAATTAGGGTTTTTATATCCTATTGTATACATGCCTGCAGCTTTAGCCGAGCGGACGCCGCTATTCGCATCGTCTATTGCCATACAATCTGTAGGGCTGATTCCTATTTGATCTGCAGCCTTTAAATAAATATCTGGGTGAGGCTTGCTTCTTTCTAATTCTTCACCACTTACGATGGCTGTAAAGTATTTTAGTATATGAAAGTTTTTTAAGACGATTTCAATAAGGTATCTTGGTGAAGAGGAAGCTAGCCCAATTGTAAAACCATTGTCGTAAAAGTATTTAATAAGCTCTAGAGTACCTGAAACAGAAACCATATTTTCCTTATTAAACACCACTGCCCTTTTGTCATCTTGCCTCTTTAATAATTCTTCTCTACTTGCCTTGATAGAAAATTCTTTAATTAAAGAGTCTATCATTACATGGTCTGCCACGCCTACATATTTATCCATATCCGCCAAGGTAATTTCTACTCCAAAATCCTTAAGTGTTTCAATGGTACATTGACAATGCAGCGGCTCACTATCCACAATAACTCCGTCCATATCAAAGATGATACCTTTTTTTCTCATAAGTAATTTTTCTCCTTATATAATGCCTTTATATTCTGTAGTATTGACTCGTTATCTATTTAATACAAGAGAAGCGCCTATGACGCATTCCGGCGCTAGCTTCTAATATTAGGGTATTCCTTTAGGGCTAAGATCCTTCGCTACGCTCAAGGATGACTTAAGCAGTAGCTAGGGTCAAAAACAGCACTTTCCTACTATACAAGAAAATAAAATTTATGCTTTTTATTTTAATTTTGAAGCTGCTTCTTTATCAACAATAATATCTACATTTTCATGCATTTTTAAGAATGTAACAGGGCATTGTGGGTCAAGATAAGCATCCTCTAATCTCTTAACTACATCTGCTTTTGAAGCTCCAAATGCTAAAACAATGATGTGTTTTGCTCTTAATATACTTGACATACCCATAGTTACTGCTTTTCTTGGTACTTCATCCTTGCTTTCAAAGAATCTCTTATTTGCTTCTATAGTGCTTTCAGTAAGGTCTGTAACATGAGTCTCGCTATAAAGTTGCTCATCAGGTTCATTAAAGGCAATATGTCCATTATTACCTATGCCTAATACTTGCAAATCAATTCCACCAAGATCTTGAATCAATTTTTCGTACTCTTTGCACATTTTTTCTAAGTCTTCCGCGTCTCCTAATGGCACATGAGTCTTTTCTTTTGCTATATCAATGTGATCAAATAAATTTGTATTCATAAAATATCTATAGCTTTGTTCATGGTCTCCATGAAGGCCAACGTATTCATCTAAATTGACAGTGCCCACTTTTTCAAAACTAATTTCTTTATTTTTATTCTTTTCAATTAAGTTCTGATACGTTTCAATAGGAGTAGAACCTGTAGCCAAACCTAATACGGTATTCTCTTTCTCTTTAATCTGCTCTGCAATAATATTAGAAGCAAATACACTTGCTTCTTTAGGACTTTCAAAAATATTAAATCTCATTATACTTTACTCCTTTATTTTATATTTAAAACATCCTAGAGCAGTTCTATGCTACCATAGGTTGAATTATTCCTCGCTACTTTTGTTCCTATATTTTATCTCTTTTCTATAAGCTGATAAAGCCTGTATCCTTTAATTCTTGTAACGCAAGATATAACCCTAGCTTGCCGTGGTCATGGGTAAGTCCACCTTGCAAGTAGGCAATGTAGGGTTCTCTCATTGGAGCGTCAGCGCTTAATTCAATAGAGGAACCTTGTATAAAAGCTCCTGCTGCCATGATGACTTGGCTGTCGTAACCAGGCATATCCCATGGTTCTGGGGTTACGTAAGAATCTACTGGCGCCGCCTTTTGAATGGCTTTACAAAAGTTTATGACGGCATTAGGATTTCCTAATTTTATGCTTTGGATAATATCGCTTCTATAATCATCTGATTTAGGACACACTTCAAACCCTAAATCTTCAAATATTTTCGCAGCAAGTATAGCCGTTTTTACTGCCTCTGAAACGATATGTGGAGCTAAAAACAAACCTTGTAGATAAGTTCGATTGATGCCTAAAGTAGATCCTGTTTCCTTTGCGATACCAGGAGCAGACAACCTGCAAGCTGCCTTATATACATACTCTTCTTTTCCTACTATATAACCTCCTGTTGGAGAAATCCCACCACCTGGATTTTTAATTAAAGATCCTGCTATAAGATCTGCTCCAACATCCGTTGGTTCTAATGTATCCATAAACTCGCCATAACAGTTATCTACCATGACAATAAGATCTCTTTTGATGCCTTTTACGAAATCAATAATCTCTGCAATTTGGCTAATGGTTAGGGCATTTCGCCATGCATAGCCAGTAGACCTTTGTATGTAGATCATCTTTGTCTTCGAATGGATAGCTTTTTTAATCGATGGATAATCCACTTTGCCATCTACTAAATCCACTTGATTGTAGTTTACACCGTAATCTTTTAAAGTGCCAAAGTCTCCTTCATTTTTATCCCAGCCTATAACGGTTTGGATGGTGTCATAAGGGGCTCCTGTTACAGCTAATAATTCATCCCCTGGCCTTAATGTGCCGTATAGACAAAGGGACAGAGCATGAGTACCAGAAGAAATATGAGGTCTTACTAAAGCGTCTTCGCTATTAAAGACCGTAGCGTAAACTTTCTCTACCCCTTCTCGCCCTTCGTCGTTGTAGCCATATCCAGTAGACACCTGAAAATGTCTATCGCCAATTCTCGCCTTTTGAAGGGCAGAAATGACTTTTAATTGATTGTGTTCTCTTATTTCTTCAATATTCTTAAAACGAGAGAGAATTTTCTCCTCACTTTTAGAACAAAATTTTATGACGCTGTCGTCTATATTGTATTCTCTTTTAATAAATTCAAAGGTGTCTTTGTGCAATAATAAAATCTCCTTTTTTAGGTGGTCGGGTGGTCAGCAAAACCGTACTCGCCTTTAGGCGAGGTAAATAAGATCCTT
>CAZVEI010000207.1:0-3944 GCA_964626295.1 uncultured Alkalibaculum sp. | reverse complement strand
ACAGCTTATCTTCCCATTAGCTAGGTGATAGGTTTTCTTTCAAACCATCGGCTCGGCAACATGCCTCGCAAACAAAAGAGGAGCTAAAGTATGAACTTTACTCCTTTCAAATCCCTTTATTCTCAATGTTTTTACACCTAGTGTTATACATTAAGTTTAACCAATTACAAAGTCTTTCTTAGTATAAAGTATTACCTTGATTGTTAGATCATGGGAATACTTTTTTCTTTCTAGTAGCTACATTCATAATTATAAAAACGTTATCAATGAACATGATCTGAAGAGCTTGGGAGCTTTGATTCAAGGGTGCCGTCAATATAATCTTGGACTGCTCTATCAATGTCTCCTGTTACTCCCACAAGTGGATAAAAAGGCAGGAAGCATCCATCATCTACTTCTACTATGCTTAAACATTGATATTTACCAAAGTGTCCTGAAATATTATGTCCATCTGTTGCGATTCCAATAATCATACCAATACCCCCCTTAAATTTGTTTATACTTTAATTATACTATTTACATCGTATTAATAAAGCTTTTAACAAAAACACATTGTAACTTTAATAATATTTGAAATATTAATCAAATAAAATAGCTGCCAAATCTTATATATCATATGTACACATTAATTTGTTTGTTGAAAATAATTGTTAAACAATAAAAGCTCAGGTAATGTCACTGCTCATAATTAAAAAAATACAATTGATAAGGTCTTCATGTAATAGATATTTATTTCCAGTTAAGTCGGTTTGTGGTATTATAAGTAATAGTTATAGAGCGTAATTCCTATAATACTTTTAAATAACCAATGAGGAGTGATACTATTGAAAATGCTTTATCAAGGAAAAACAAAAGATGTATACGATAAAGGCGATGGAAACTATTTATTAAAGTTTAAAGATGATGTTACTGGTACAGACGGTGTCTTCGATCCAGGTGCGAATACAGTTGGCTTATCTATTGAGGGAGCTGGTAAAGCAGGCTTAAGACTTACAAAGAAATTCTTTGAAAAAATCAATGCAGCTGGAATAACAACTCACTTTGTAGATGCAGATATTGAAAATGCTACTATGACTGTAAAACCAGCAGAGGTTTTTGGTAAAGGTGTAGAGGTAATATTACGTTATAAAGCTGTTGGCAGCTTTTATCGAAGATATGGCCTATATTGTGAAGAAGGACAAGAGCTAGACTCCTATGTAGAAGTTACTCTAAAAGACGACGACCGAGATGATCCCCTCATTACTGATGAAGCTTTAGAAATGTTAGGAATTATGACAAAAGAGGAATACACTCTACTAGTTGATTTAACAAAGAGAATAGGAAAAATTATAAAAGATGAATTAGCAAAAAAAGATCTTGAACTATACGATATTAAATTTGAATTTGGACGTGTAGGAGAAGATAAACATGTAGCTCTAATTGACGAAATTTCAGGTGGAAATATGAGGGCTTATCGAGGTAGCAAGTATATCGAGCCTCTTGCTTTAGAGAAAATTATGCTTGCTGAGTAAAGCAAGAATTTAAAAGCCCTGAAGAACCAAGATACGCTACGTTAGGTAAGCATAAGGATCAATATTTTGTCATGCTTCTTAATTACCCTGTAGAATATGCCGAAGGCTTCGTTCCAAGAACAACTAAAATTCTAAAGCATTTTTATTGGACAGATACAGAAGAATACTTAGCTCAATAGGTACTGGGAAGGTAAACATCGAAAATAAAGCGTAAAAACAATTGAATTTTAACCATGAAAACACTCCTCATTACTGAAGGTATAACCAACAATGAGGAGTGTTTATTAAGTATTGTATTATACGTTTTCTTTTTTATTTCTATTACGCAATTTCTCTTTTACCGTAGGATACAAATTAAGATCTGTATGTGGTAGGAATTTAGCTGCATACATCTTAGTTAAAAAGTCAGATGCTTCTTCTAACTGCAAATAATCCATAGTAGCGTATATTTCTTTAACCGCTCCTAAGAGCTCCTTATTCATGAGGAGTGTATAAGCGCCTTTAAGAGAACCATTTCCAATACCAACGAATCGATCACGAGGCAGGTCAGGATATAATCCTATAGTAATAGCGGATTCTAAATTCATGTACTTTCCAAAGGAGCCTGCTGCATAAAGTTTTTTAACTTCTGAAGCCTCTACACCTGAGCTTTCAAGAAGAATTTGCACCATAGTATTCGCAGCAGCCTTAGTATCTAAGTACATAGCAATATCTTTTTCAGTGAACAGCAACTCTTCTCCTGAACCAGACTCACTTTCCCATGCATAAGCTACAGCCCAATCTCCTTCTCTTTTCACAATGCGGTCGGATTTTCCTTCATTAAACCTTCCTCCAAAGTCAATCCAGCCTTCTAGGAGCATTTCAGCTATAAGGTCTACAATGCCAGAACCGCATATGCCGAAAGGTTTTTTATTTTCAATAGTCGTTAAAATGAGTTCATTGTTTTGTATTCTTACTGTGTCTATTGCACCAGGTTTTGCTTGCATACCGTGCTTGCTTATACCACCTTCTAAGGCAGGACCAGCTGCTCCAGCTATTGTAAGCAAAAACCGCTCGTTTCCAAGTACCATTTCTCCATTGGTGCCAATATCGATATAAAGAGACAATTCACTACTTTGGGTCATACCTGAAGCTAAGATACCACTTACAATATCGCCTCCTAAATAATTGGCAACAGAAGGGAAGGCATACACTAAGCCATCAAAAGGTAAATGTAACAATTGGGAATTAAGGAATCCAACATGATTAAAAGATGGCGTATACGGTGTGTGAAAGATAAACCAAGGATCAATTCCTAATAAAAAGTGAATCATAGTTGTATTGCCGCTAAGGACCATAATATGGCAATTTATAGAGGGAATTGATGTATTTTTTTCAATTTTTTCCATTAGATTTCTAATGCTGTCTAGTGTATGCTTTTTAATTTCTTGTAAGTGCTCTTCCTTCCCTTTTGCATAGAATATACGACTTAGTATATCTTCTCCAAAGGCTATTTGATTATTGAATACACTCTCCTCTGCAAGAATTGTACCCGTATTTAAATCAACTAATTGCATAATAACTGTAGTACTCCCCAAGTCTACTGCATATCCATAATGTCTCTCAGTGGTATTTCCTTTTTCAATTCTAACTAGTTCCCAGTGCTTGCCAGTGGATATAAGGGATACAGTCAACTTCCAATTCGATTCTCTAATAGCCTTATAGTACTTAATAAGAGTTTCCATAGAAAATTTAACATGACCAAATTCTGATGTAAGGGCTCTTACAATTCTCTCCTTATCGCCAGTAGGATCTAAACCATCTGGTAAATCCAGCTCTAAATAAACTTTTTTACTCAACGAATTTTTCATTATATCATTCCTTAATAATTGAGATAGTTAAAAACTTTTATCATTTTAATAATACCCCTTTTTAGACAATGAAAACATTAGCAATATGCTTTAAACAACAGTAAGCTCGCCTAATAGCGAGCTTACTGCTTTTCTTTCCAACATTCTAACATTCCAGCATCCCAACCTTTTACTTAATGACCACATCCACAATTATGAGAATGGCCTTCGTGGCTGTGCCCTGAACAACCAGGTTGTTTTGATTCAAGGGTGCCATTTATATAAGCTTGAACTGCTTTGTCGATATCGCCACTTATTCCTACAAAAACGTCAAAATTTTGATCCTTTAGCTTTTGATACATGCCGCCTCCCATACCACCTGCAACAACTGTTTTTACTCCGTAAGTAGCAAGAAATGTAGGAAGCATGCCATGCTGAAAGCCCGTTGTGTCTATTATTTTACTTTTAATAACCTTTCCATTTTCTACTTCTACTATGCTAAAAAACTGGCATTTACCAAAGTGTTCTGAAACATTTTGCCCATCTGTTGCAATTCCTATGACCATATTCATAACCTCCTAAAAATTTATTTATTCTTTATATC
>CAZVEI010000206.1:0-3987 GCA_964626295.1 uncultured Alkalibaculum sp. | reverse complement strand
TGTGATTTTTATTTTTACCTCCAAAAAAATTGCCAAATGGATTGCAATCATCCATCTGGCAAACATAGATCTTCTTATAATACGCGCTTTAAAAATTCTTTTGTACGCTCTTGTGTCGGCGTAATAAATATTTGCTCAGGAGTACCTTCTTCGGCTATAACACCCTTGTCCATGAATATAACCCGATCCGATACATCCCTTGCAAAGTCCATTTCATGAGTAACTACCATCATGGTTAATCCGCTATCTGCTAATTCCTTCATGACTCTTAATACCTCACCTACCATCTCTGGATCAAGGGCAGAAGTGGGCTCATCAAACAACATTACATCAGGCTCCATTGAGAGAGCTCTCGCTATGGCAACTCGTTGTTTTTGCCCCCCTGATAATTGATTTGGTCTCGCATTAATAAATTGATCCATACCAACTACTTTAAGGTATTCCATAGCTACTTTTTCAGCCTCTTCTTTAGAACGCTTTAAAACTTTAACTTGACCAACTACACAATTATTTAAGACATTGTGATTGTTGAATAAATTAAATTGCTGAAATACCATTCCTAATTTTGTTCGATAGGCGTACACATCATGTTTATCGTCGAGAATATTTTCGCCTTTATAAATAATCGCTCCACCACTAGGTCTTTCCAGTAAATTTACACAGCGCAAAAGTGTAGATTTTCCAGAACCAGATGAACCTATAATACTTACAACTTCTCCTTTATTCACGGTGATATTTATGTCCTTTAATACTTCGTGAGTGCCGAAGGATTTATTCAACCGTTGTATTTCTATTACTCTACTCATTGATATCCTCCTCTACCTACTGTTTTCTCGTCTTGTTTTTTGCCATTTCAGGTGTTTCTACCTGCATTTGATTTCCGATTATATTGTAATTCTTGGGGCCATCTAGTTTTCTTTCAAAATAACGTAGTATTCGGGTTACTGTAAAAGTCATAATAAAATATAGAATACTAGCTACAAAAAAGGATTCAAAATACCTAAAATTATTGCCTGCTATAGATTTCGTCTGGAAAAACAATTCTGTTACTCCAATTACATTAAGTACTGATGTGTCTTTTATATTAATAACAAATTCATTACCTGTTGCAGGTAGTATATTTCGGATTACCTGTGGAAGAACTACATTTGTCATGGTTTGAATGTGATTCATTCCTATAGCTTGGGCGGCCTCAAATTGCCCATCATCAATAGAAATGATCCCACCACGTACAATTTCAGCCATATATGCACCTGTGTTTATAGATACTATAAAAATAGCAGCTATTGTTCGATTCATATGCATATCAAAAGCTAAGGCAGAACCAAAATAAATTACCATAGCCTGTACAATCATTGGCGTCCCACGGAAAAACTCCACATAAAAGGATAGAATTCCAGTAATTATTTTTAAGATTACTCTTTTGGCTCCCCTTTCAGGAAGTGGTATCGTTCGTATCACACCTATTAGCAAGCCCACAGTAGAGCCTAGAATTGTACCTGTTATTGAAATTAGCAATGTCATTCCCGCCCCACGAATGAACATTGGCCAGTAGTCCGTAACGATACTTATTAACCAATCTAAAGTCATAATTTTCCCCCTGTTTAAAAGATAAAACCGCCTGCAAAATCAGGTCGGTTTTATATACATTTATGATGTATTATTGTGCTGCTGGTTGATTCTTAATTGCTGTATCCATTATATTCTGTTGTTCTTCTAAGCTAATGCCTGATATAGCCTTGTTAATTTGCTCTGTCAATTTGCTATCTTTTGCTACGCCTACAGCTATCGCTGTATCTTCATCAGATGTTTTAAAGCCATCCGTAAATTCTACCATTGCAAATTTTTCATTTGCTGCAGTTGCACTAACACCCTCAGGTCGCTCTGATACATATCCATCAATCATTCCAGATTCAAGAGCAACTCTCATTGCTGAAAAATTATCTGATGCAGTTTCTTTATTTACACCTGGAATTTGATCAATTACTGTGTAGTGAAATGTATTTAACTGTGCCGTTATCTTGGCACCACTAAAATCATTAAGCTTACTAGCTTTCTCGTAATTTCCACCTTTTTTTACTACCATAACCAAATCGGATTTGTAATAATTATCACTAAAATCAATTGTTTCTTTTCGTTCTGCAGTTGGAGACATACCCCCGATAATAGCATCAATCTTACCTGAGGTCAAAGCTGGAACAAGTCCATCCCATTCAATTTTAACAATCTCTAGTTCCTTGCCGAGGCCTTCAGCAATTTTTTTTGCAATTTCAACATCATACCCACCTGCATACTCTGCATTGCCTTTAATTGGCACACTACCATTAGAATCATCTATTTGAGTCCAATTGAATGGTGCATAATTTGCTTCCATACCTACTTTAAAAGTATCTTCTGAACTTTCTTCTGATGAACCACAAGCTGTAAATATTATAGCTAGCAATAAAATAATAGACAACACTACTTTTTTCTTCATTTTCTCTTTCTCCCCCTTATAATATTAATGCAAATATCATTTTTGTAACGTAAAAGAGGCCCGAAGATTATTCAGGCCATATGTACACTTGTATCCTAACCCCCTCTTCCCAAATGAGATAGCACTCCTCAACAAACCGGGATGTTTATTGAGACAGTCCTGCAGTTTTTCACTACAGTCCCAGCATATAGTACTGAGAATACTACACACTTCGGCAATATTTCCTTCTCCTTAACATCATCGTTTCTCAAACTACGTTAAAGACTATTAAATATCGCACCTCTACCTCACCTATTAAAGTGAGGTTATATTCTATTGTTGTTTATAGTCTACAATATCATGGACAATCTGTCAATTATACAGGGGCGCAAACTTTTAAATTTTATCTATAAAACAGTTTTGTTATAAAGCTATTTCTTTCTTATTCCATCCTTCATAATAGTAAATCCATTCATCAATTTCTCTCCAGCTTTTTACACGAACTACATTATTTGGCAGCTCGCCTTTATTATAATTACAATCAACCAGTAAAACTTGAAGATCCGCATCTGATAATTGCAATGCATTTTCTAATCGATCTTCAATAAAAATATCTGACTGTAATTCTTTGGCTTTATTTACTTTATCGTGTGAACCTAGAAATGAGATTGTGTCCATAGAGATACTGTAATGGCTCATCCATTCTAGGGTCACCTCTCTCATTATTTCATCTCTTGCCGTAATAAAGTGGATTTTGTGCTTATTGTTTAATTGATTTATAACTTCCCTTGCTCCTGGTCGAATTTGAGCTTCTTTATGAAGTAACTCACCGTTCTTTAAGTAAAAATTGAAATATTCAATAGGGTCAATTCCTATGATTTTATCAATATCGTAAACAGTAATATCTTCTGCTTGAACATTGGTGTGAAAATAATCATTTACTCTTTTTAGCCAATAATAAGGTTCCGTGATTGTGCCATCTATATCGATACATATATTCAATTCTTTCAGTTCTTTCATCAAAACACCTCCATAGTCTATATTATCATAAAGGGTTGTTGGTTTCTTTAAAAATGGATTAAAAATAAAAAAGTGTCTTGGTTGGAGAGTTGGACGAGAAAAACCTTAAGGCGGAAAGCGGAATGCGGAACTTTTTACATGTTTGGATGGGAAAAATTAAAAGCGGGAAGTTGGAGAAAAACTCGCCTTCGGCGAGATAGTGAAAACACTAGATCCTTCGTCGCAAGCTCCTCTAGGATGACTTACGCAGTAGTTAGGGTAAAAAATGTGCCTTTGGAACATAAAGAAGACGCACAGAGGCAGCCTTAACTAACTGCCCAGTCATTCTTGAGCAAAGCGAAGAATCTTAAGACTCAAAAGGAATGCATAAGATCCTTCGTCGCAAATTTCTCATAGAATAACAAGGCAATAAAAAACGCTACCCAAAGGTGCAAAAAGGTAAAACCTTCAGTGAACGATGAAAAATGAACATTGAATATTGTACAATAAAGCAGCCTTTAGCTTATCATAGA
>CAZVEI010000205.1:0-3988 GCA_964626295.1 uncultured Alkalibaculum sp. | reverse complement strand
AATTACATAATTACTTTATAATTAGTAACAATAGAGAGTAGAAATTATCCCTTAAGGAATTAAGGGATAATTTCTTATGACTTAGAACTTATACGCCAAAGGAATACCCAAATGCTAGTAACTAGCGACTAAAGTGCTGAAGGCACTTTTTATAAAGATAAATTAACAAACATTAGGGAGCTGTTGATGAAATGTTGGATATTAAAAGAATACGGGAAAACCAAGAGGAAGTTAGTGAACTCTTAAAAAGAAAAGGTGATTACAATCTTTCTCCTATTTTAAATCTAGACGAAGAGAGACGAAGTATTTTAGTAAAAGTAGAAGAGATGAAGGCAAAACAAAATAAAGTCTCTAAAGAAATACCTATGCTTAAAAAAGAAGGAAAAGCTTGTACAGATTTATTAAATAGCATGAAGGAATTATCAGCACAAATTAAGGGTTTAGATGAAGAAGTAAGAAAAATAGATGAAGAAATCAAAATCTCCCTTTTAAACATACCTAATATACCAAATAAAGAGGTTCATGTAGGAAAAGATGATTCAGAAAATGTAGAAATTCGAAAATGGGGAGCTCCTAGGGAGTTTGAATTTGATATAAAAGCTCATTGGGACTTAGGAGCTGATTTAGATATATTAGATTTTGAAAGAGCCTCAAAGATTACGGGAGCCAGATTTACTATTTTTAAAGGTCTAGGTGCAACATTAGAAAGAGCTATCATCAATTTCATGTTAGCAGTACATGCAGTAGATCATGGTTATACAGAAATGTCACCACCATTTATGGTCAATAGAGAAAGTATGACGGGAACTGGACAACTTCCAAAGTTTGAAGACGATGCTTTTAAATTGAATTCAGAAAGAGACTTCTTTTTAATACCTACAGCAGAAGTGCCTGTTACGAATTACTACAGAGATGAAATTCTAAACGAAGAAGATTTACCTATTAAGTTTGCAGCTTACACACCTTGTTTTAGAAAAGAAGCTGGTTCAGCAGGTAGAGACACAAGAGGTCTTATCCGAAACCATCAATTTGATAAAGTAGAAATGGTTAAATTTGCACATCCTGACACATCATATGACGAATTAGAAAAATTGACAAATGATGCTGAAGAAATACTTCAACTACTAAAAATTCCTTATAGAGTCGTAGAACTATGTACAGGAGATTTGGGTTTTAGCTCTGCAAAAACCTACGACATTGAAGTTTGGATGCCAAGCTACAATAGATACGTAGAAATCAGTTCTTGCTCTAATTTTGAAGATTACCAAGCGAGAAGAGCAAATATAAGGTTTAGAGACACAGCTACAAAGAAAACAAAATTTGTCCACACACTAAACGGCTCAGGCCTAGCAGTAGGACGAACTCTAGCAGCAATACTAGAAAACTACCAAAGCCCAGACGGCACAGTGGAAATTCCAGAAGCCTTAGTACCATATATGAGGGGAACTACGGAGATAAAATAAGGTTGGTTGGTTGAACAGTTGGACGGGAAAAGCCCTCGCCTAAAGGCGAGAAATTGTAGGGAACGGTGCCCCCACCGTTCCGCCCTATGACCAACCATCTAACCTTCTTTTTCTGTTCTATCTAAATCATCTCAACAATATAAATAAATAATAAAGTCATTATATATATTGGAGAGATCTGAATGAAAAAACAAATTAAAATCATAAAATTCTTTCTTATAGCTATTATATTAGTAGCTTTTTTAATTTTTCTAAAATCATGTATTTTAAGTGATACTCCAAAAGAAGAAGACAATAAAGCCGAAACAAAAGAAAGCCAAGAAACGGAGTTGGAATTATTAAAAAGCTCCGATATTTACTTAATAGGTCAGTGGGAATTTCACTATAGAGATATTGTCAACTATGAATACGATGATTTAGGAAGGCCCGATTTTGATATGTATAAGCAGCCAAGTAGTTATACGATCAGCATGGAAAACAACTCATTAATAGTAAATGAAATTTACCCAGTTCTCAAGAGTGAACACAAAGATCGAAGCTTTATCCTAAGAGTGGATTTAAAGATCGTAGAATTGCAAATAAAGGGTCAAATAAAGGATGAAAACAATTGGTCGGGGACTCTAGAGTATATAGGTGCTGGGGAACAGTTAATTAGTAAGTGTGCGGTGAGCGCTTGGCGAAAGTAAGTGAAAAGTCGAACTTGTGTAGTTGGGATGTTGTTCTAATTAAAAACAGAGCATAAAAATTTAATGAATAATGAAAAAATGAACACTGAACATTGAATAGTACATATATGCAGCATTTTTTGCGTCTAGCATATGATGTTCATTATTCATTGTTCACTGCAGCTTTAGCTGCATATATGGCGGAGAAGGAGGGCATTCGCTACGCGTCTGCTTGGCTTGCATAAATGCTGCGCCCCTTGTGCCTAAAAACATGCATTTAGCATGTTTTCTTAACGGCTCAAGTCCCCCTTGGGGTTCAAATCCCTCCAGGTTTTTCCTAAATAAAAAAATCCTACCATATGGTGGATTATCTTCTTAGTTATATACTGGCGGAGAAGGAGGGATTTGAACCCTCGCGCCGGTTACCCGACCTACACCCTTAGCAGGGGCGCCTCTTCAGCCTCTTGAGTACTTCTCCTCATTGCCTTCTGTTTAGAACTTCTTATTTAATTAAAAAAATGGCCGAGAGGGTGGGATTCGAACCCACGTGGGCTTTTGACCCTAACGGTTTTCAAGACCGCCCCGTTATGACCACTTCGGTACCTCTCGGAAGAACAAGATTTATTATAGCATCCCTAAAGGATAGTGTCAATAATAAATTTAAAACTTTTTAAATTATTTTTTGTTATTTTGTCGTGAATTGCTTTTATTAGCTGAAAGCTGTATACTGAAAGCTGAAAACAAGCTCGCCTGCGGGCGAGATAGAGACCCAAGCTCTTGCCCCAGTCATCCTTGGGCGCAGCGAAGGATCTAAGACCCAAAAGCTCGACCCAAGCTTAAGACCCAAAAGGAATGTATAAAACGGATTGCTGATGGTTGGCCGCTGATTAAGTTGTAAAGCATAAAGCGCTTTTACAACTTAATCATTGACATCAATCAATCCTTTAAATTATAATATAGGCAATTGCAAGAAAATTATACTAAAGCGTTGAAAAGAGTTAGTACACATTTCTAAATTTAAAGAGAGCGAATCAATGGTGGGAGATTTGTAAGGAAGAGTGTGGAACCTATCTTGGAGCTACAGGCGAAAGCCATAGTCGCAGATCATGCGTTACATGAATTAAGTGGAGCTTTATCTATCGTGAAGGCAAGGAGCCAAGCGGATGCTTGCAGACATTTGGCGACTGCTCACGTAACCATAAGAAACTCGCGAAGCGTGTTTCTTATGGTTGGAAAGCTAATTAAGGTGGTACCGCGGAAATTAATCCGTCCTTCAATTCTGAAGGATGGATTTTTTTATGAAAAATTCTGATTTATTTCTAATTGACTAACTTTCCAACATAATAAAAACAGGAGGATACAATGGCTAAAAAACAAAAAGTAGAGGCAATTACGCCAAGAGATGAAGATTTTGCAAGATGGTATACTGATGTAATCTCTAAAACAGAGATGGTAGATTATTCACCAGTAAAGGGTTTTATGGTAATCCGCCCTTACGGATATGCTATTTGGGAAAATATCCAAAGCGAATACGATAAGAGATTTAAAGAAACAGGACATAAAAATATGTATTTTCCACTTTTAATTCCTGAAAGTCTTTTACAAAAAGAAGCAGAACACGTAGAAGGCTTTGCACCAGAAGTGGCGTGGGTTACTCATGGGGGTGGCAAAGAATTAGGAGAAAGACTAGCTGTACGTCCTACTTCTGAGACAATTATTTGTAGTATGTATTCTAAATGGTTAAATACGTATAGACAATTGCCATTTAAGTACAATCAATGGTGTAGTGTAGTGCGTTGGGAGAAAACGACCAGACCTTTCCTTAGGACATCTGAATTCTTATGGCAAGAGGGTCATACA
>CAZVEI010000204.1:0-3989 GCA_964626295.1 uncultured Alkalibaculum sp. | reverse complement strand
TCTTGGTTGCCCTTCTATGGGCGCTGAGGAACTTGAAGAAGAAATCATGGAACCCTTTATTTCTGAATTAGAGGCAGAAAATTTAAAAGGAAAACCTGTGATATTGTTCGGATCATACGGCTGGGGAGATGGCGAGTGGATGGAAGATTGGCAAGATAGAATGAAAAATCTAGGAGTCAATTTAATAGACGAAGGGTTAACTGTGCAGGAAGAGCCTACAGAAGAAGGTTTGCTCCAGTGCAAAGAGTTAGCAATGCGCCTTGCCACCGCAGTAAACGAGTAGGACCAATATGATGAATAGAGAATTGCATATTGAATTTGCAAATATTATGAGCCATTTATCTGGCAAGGATTACGTCACTTCGCGAATTGCTTTTGGTGCAGCTCCTACTTTATTGGGTTCGAAACCCTCTACCATTTTAACATTGAAACAAGAGCAAAAAAACACTTTTACTATTTGGAATGCATATAAAGAAGAAATATGTCATGGATTAGGTCTAGAATTTTACGAATTAATAAAAAGACCAGAAAGCATAACCGTACTCTTTTATAGAAAAGGAACTCTTGAAAATTATTTAAATGAAGATAAGAATCAAAGTTATTTGGAAAAACTAGGATACGAAAAAGGCATCTCTTTTAACGGTAAATTAAAGCAATTAAAAAAAAGATATGCGATTACCTGCCCTCATGAAATGGGTATTTTTCTCGGTATCCCAGTAGAGGATGTCTGTGGTTTTATCAAGCATCAAGGTAAAAACTGTCTTCTATGCAGATATTGGAAAGTATACCATGATCCTCAAAATGCTCAGAAACAATTCGAAAATTTCGATTCTGCGAGGAGATTAGTGATACAGCAAGTCATAGAAAAGTACCGTGCAGCATAAGGAAAAATTCAATATATATCATATGTAATATTATAACAAAGACACATTACACATCAATAAATGATGGGTAATGTGTCTTTTGTTTGTTTCTAATATTACCACATGAAATACGAAAAGTTATTGACAAGTGTTTATACTCTTAATAAGTTGTTTTATTGGCTGCTATTAATGTAGTAAAAATGGAGGTTTTCGTTTAAATCAATTGCTAGAATATATTGTAAGGAAAGCTTTCATAAGATAAAATAGTATCACAACATGAGACTTCATCTTAAATCAGAATTAGTAGTATTGAGAAATAGCAGAAAATTATTTGCAATGAAAACCATTAAGCAGACAATACTCTCATTAATAAATGGGCTAAGAGATTTAAATTGAGCTTTCGAAAGACAAATTAGAGGAGAGAATACATTATGAAAATTTCTAAGAGAGATGCGTTAATATGGTTTGACTTTTTTTCACAATTGCCTGAGGATGAAGAGATCAGTCCAAAACATGAAGAGATTGTCTACGCTACTTTTGCACAAATTGAAGAGGCAATCGACTATAGAAACGACATGTTAATGTCACAAATTAGTGGGTTGAAAACGTTAGAGAATAGAACTTTTTTTGTAGGAAATGAAAATAAATTCCCTAAAGGATGCCGTTCTTGTCTTTTAGGTACAGGTCTAAGTGCAATCAGAAAAACGAATAAATGTAATATAGAGTGTAAGTTCTGTTACAATTATGGCCAACTAGAAGATATTCCTGCTATTGGAGAAAAGATGTGGGAAATTGGGGGGACTAAGTTTTATGAAAAAGATATTGATTTGCTCCTTTCCATTTACGATAAACCTACAGGAATTTCGTATGTATACTTAGAGCCATTCATGGAAATTGAAAAATACTATTCCGTTGTAAAGAAATTTAGTGATGCTGGAATTTATCAACATCTCTATACAAACGGTATTTTAGCAAATGAAGACACATTAAAAGAGTTAGGTGATGCTGGCCTTGACGAGTTGCGTTTCAATTTAGGTGCTACGAATTGTTCCGATAAAGTTATTGAAAATATACGAGTAGCGAAAAAATACATTAAAAACGTAGGCATTGAAACACCAATGACTCCTGAGTTTTTTGAAACATTTTTTAATAAAAAACAAGTGATTTTAGAGACAAAACTTGATTTTATTAACTGTGCAGAATTACATTTAAATGAGAATAACATTAACAACTATTATGGAGAAAATATGTATATCTCAAGACATGGGTATATATCTCCAATTTGGAGTAGGGAATTAACTCTCAAATTCATGAAAATAGCCGATGAAGAAAACTGGGATTTGGCAGTTCATGATTGTTCAAATTATACAAAGTTTGCTAGAGGTTTAAATTTGAAAAGCAAAGAAGGCATGTTCTTTGGGGCAAGTGATTATGCCTGTGAGTTTTTTAGAATCCCATACGAGGTATTTATCCCAATACTCAATGATGACAATTTCAAATTTTTGAGTGAGGATGAATTGCCAGACGAGTATAAACCAGTTTTACTTGATTATTAATTGAAGCAGGGCAGTTTATTGCTAATTTCTTAGAGGGGTTTTAAATTTTTATGTGAAATTATTGAGGTGAAAAGAAAATGAACTTAAAACAGAAAGATTAATTTTACGTCCTTGGTGGATAGAGGGTGCAGAAAAATTATCAAAGGCCCCTTACCGACAACCATTGGAAGTTTAGCCTTTATTGAAGACCCAAATGGAGTTAGAATTTGCCTTATTCAACACGATTAAAGTTTTATAAGGAGACCGGCTATGAGATATACATGTGCTCTTTAAAATAATTCTTGGCAAGTCAAACTATGTATATAAAAAAGGCTGTGGCTTTTTTATATTGAAGCCTCAGCCTTTTATAATATGCTTTAATGAAAGATGGAATTAATCAAATTCCGTATCGAAATGAACCCTTTCGTCTATGTTTTTCTCCTTTATAAATTGATCAAAAGTGCCATATTCTTTTAAAGAAAAGAACTCTGTCCAGCAATTTGTAGTGTTTACTTGGCGATTAAACTCATAGTATTTTTCTAGAATAGCTTTAAGTTCATTGTAATCTGTATTGAGTTCAAATAGCACCCTTAAAGCATCTTTTATTGCCGTTAAGGCTTTCGTTGTATGTCTCTTATAGGCAGCAGGATCACTCAAATTATCTTTTTGCATTTTCGCAAATCGAATCTTTTCAATAATACGAAATATGTAGAGATTTTTTAATGAATTACATAGATTTATATCTGTAGTAAAGCATTTCACTACAAAAGAAGGATTACAAACAAGTTCTTTTTCATTTTTTAATGTAAAGTCAATAAAATGCATGATATTTGTAAGGTCATCTAATTTTTTCATTTCAGGGAAAAGCATATTAATAAGGTCAATTAATTTTGGCAAATGGGGCTCTAAAGTTTGCAAATTCTCCTCTATAAAAGAAATAAGGGATGCAATAAAGTCTTGTTGTTGGTTTGTAGCTGCTTCTTCTAAAGAGTTGAGATTGTTATCAGAAAAAAAATAACAACTTAATAATTTTTTAATGTCATCTATACTGTAAATCATCTCTTTATCCAACCTTTCTTAATTTATTTCAGCAAGTACTATCTTTGCGTTTGCTTTTTTAATAGATACCCAGGAAACAATAATCTATTCAAAGCAAAGAGATCTACAAAGAAAGTTTGACCATACATATCTAATGGTTATAAGAGGAAAATGTGGTCCCCCAAGAAAAAGCAAATTCAGCTATAATTTAAAATTATTAGGGCATAAAAATAACATAGATGATAAATAAAATTGATTTAGATATTACGTTAAATACAACAAATACAGTGCATAATAGATTGTGATTGATCTTACGAGAAAGGAATGAAATCCAATATGTCAAAGATGCCCGTTGTTTTTATAGGTCACGGTTCACCTATAAATGCTATTGAAAATAACGATTATACAAATAGTTGGACAGAAATTGGAGAAAGAATACCAAAACTCAAAGCCATAATATCTTTTTCCGCTCATTGGTATACAAAGGGTACCAAAATTATGTATCCGTCAAATATAGCCCACATAGAATTCATGCTAAAACAATGAGATAATA
>CAZVEI010000203.1:323-4016 GCA_964626295.1 uncultured Alkalibaculum sp. | reverse complement strand
AGAAGCTTTACAGAAAACAGTGGGCAAGTTTATAAGACGATTTAAATTTATTGAAGAGTCTTTAGCACAGAAAGGAACAAACCCAAAGGAAAGTGATTTAGAAACAATGGATTCTTTGTGGGAGCTTTCAAAAGATAAAAATAGTTAGTATTCAATGAAACTTATTGAATGAAATAAAATTATGTAAAATTTAAGGAGGGTCATCTAATGAATAAAGCGGAATTAGTTGCAGCACTAACTGAAAGAACAGGACTAGCAAAGAAAGACAACGAAATAGTATTAAACGCCCTTATAGAGACAATTACAGAGGAATTACAAAATGGAGAAAAAATTTCTTTAGTAGGTTTTGGTACATTTGAAGTAAGAGATAGAGCAGAACGAATGGGTAGAAATCCTAAAACAATGGAAGAATTACTCATCCCAGCATCAAAAGCACCAACATTTAAAGCAGGAAAAGCTCTTAAAGATGCAGTAAACAACAAATAGTTTTAAAAAAAGCCGAGTGTACTCGGCTTTTTTTAAAAACTGAATAATGTACATTGAAAGCAATTATATTATTAAGCGTAGATTCGCCTACACAAAAGGAGATGAAACCATGCGCCTAGACAAATTTCTAAAAAATTCCAGATTAATCAAGCGAAGGACTGTAGCTAAAGAAGCTTGTGATGGGGGAAGAATTCAAGTAAATGGCCAAGTAGCCAAAGCAGGTACCCAGTTAAAAGTGGGAGATGAGATTTCTATACAATTAGGTGAAAAGGGAATCAAAGTAAAAGTAAAGGCGTTACTAGATCATGTAACAAAAGACGATGCAGATAAGATGTACGAATAAAAGCAAGCTCTGGGTCGGTTCTAAGTTCTATGTAAAGGAACAATTGTCGAACGATAGTTGAACAGTTGTTAAAGCATCTTATGGTGCTGATAGAAACTAAAAGTAGAAACCAGATACAAAAAACTCGCCACTAGGCGAGTTTTTTGTATAGTATGAAAATTATGCTTTTACCCCTAGCTCCTGGCCGAGTCATCCAGAGCGAAGGGTCGGATATCTAAGAACAAACTCCGCACAGTCCAACCGACCAAGCAATTAGGGGTTCCGCTTTCCGCTACAGGATTTTTTCGTTTTCTTTAGTTATATTAATTAAGGCGCTATCTCCTAATTTCACATGATGATATAAGTCCTTGTAAAAATCGTATTTTCCAAAGGAGTGCATAGGAATGACTACTTTTGGCTGAATGGCCTGGGTAAAATAGTTAATAGTTAAATAACCGTGGACCTCTAATCTCGGGTCTACTGGGACGAATGCGTAGTCTATGGTTTGGCCCTTTATCTTACCTACTTCCCTCTTAAAATCCCTTTCTTCTACTTTTAATTCATCTTCATTCATTCGCTTCCAGTGCCACCAGTTTAAATCTCCACTGTGGAAAAGGGTATGTCCACAGAAATGAACGAGATAAGAATTACCCATATCTGTAGAGCCAAAAGATTCAATTTTTGTATCTTTAATTTCAAGTTTTTCATAATTGTTCAAAATATGCAAATTTTTTATAACGGATTTGTCCACTTTAGATTCAATATCTGCACTAAAGACAAAATGGGCCTTTTCATCACCATAATAGCGTTCAATGTATTCAGGGTCGAAGTGATCGTGATGGGAATGACTAGAGAATAGAATCATACTCTTGTAATCCTTAGGTATACTAAAATTAGAAATAGGATCGAATAGCAAATAGTTTCCTTGGTTCTCAATTAAGAATCCGCTATGGGATAAATGTTTAATATGCATTAAATTCACCTCATTACCAATAATAACACAAATAAAAAGAAGAACAAACGAGAAAAAGATATACGAATGTTTATAAAAGACTTGAAAAAAATGTTCGTTTATTTTATCATTAGTTTAATAGATGAGTGAGGTGGGATAACATGAGTTCTGAAAAAATTAGAAGAGTTTATGTAGAAAAGCGAGAAGGATTTAATATTGAATCTGAGCACTTAAAAATAGAACTAAAGGAAACCTTGGGGATTACAGGCTTAGAAGGTTTACGTATTCTCAATAGATACGATTTTGTAGCTCAAGAGGACCTTGTTTATGAGCAGATTAAAAAGCTCATACTATCAGAACCCAACGTAGATAAGGTATATGATGAAGATTTTCCGCGTGTAGAACAAGAGCGATTATTTGCTATGGAGTATTTGCCAGGACAGTACGATCAGAGAGCAGATTCTGCAGCACAATGTATACAGATACTCCTTCCTGAAGCAAAGTCTGAAGTAAAAACGGCAAAAGTAATATTGTTAAGAGGAGAAATTTGTGATAAAGAATTTAAAAAAATAAAGAATTACTGTATTAATCCAGTAGACTCAAGAGAAGCATCTATGGAAATTCCTCAAAAATTGAGTGATGATTTAGAGGAGCCAAATGATATAGAAGTAGTCGAAGGATTTATCTCATGTGACCATGAAGAATTAGACAAGTACCGAAAAGAAAGAGCCTTTGCCATGAGCAAAGAAGACATCCTATTTGTTAAAGAGTATTTTGAAAAAGATGAAAAGAGAAACCCTACAGTAACAGAATTAAAAGTCATTGATACCTATTGGTCTGATCATTGTAGACATACTACTTTCTTTACCGAAATTCAAGACATCCAAATTGAAGAAGGTCCATACAAAGAACAGATAGAAAATACTTTAAAACAATATCTTGCCTCAAGAGAATACATTGAGACAAAGAAGCCAATTACTCTTATGGACCTAGGAACCATTAATACAAAACAGTGTAAGAAAATGGGTTTGTTAGAGAATTTAGATCAATCAGAAGAGATCAATGCTTGCAGCATAAAAATTGATGTAGATGTAGATGGAAAAATCGAAAAGTGGCTTTTAATGTTTAAAAATGAAACCCATAATCATCCTACAGAAATAGAACCGTTCGGAGGAGCTGCAACCTGTCTAGGTGGAGCCATTCGAGATCCACTTTCAGGGCGAAGTTATGTGTACCAGGCTATGAGGGTAACAGGCAGTGGAGACCCTCGAAAGTCTATAGATGAAACCATACCAGGTAAATTATCTCAAAGAAAGATCTCTAAAGAGGCAGCTAAGGGATTTAGCTCTTATGGAAATCAAATTGGGCTTGCAACAGGACAAGTTGTTGAAATTTACCACCCAGGTTATGTGGCTAAGAGAATGGAAGTAGGTGCAGTAATTGGCGCAGCGCCAGAGGAAAATGTAGTAAGAGAACAGCCTTTAGCCGGGGACATTGTGGTAATCATCGGTGGGAGGACAGGAAGAGACGGGTGTGGAGGTGCTACGGGATCGTCTAAGGCACATACAGAAGAATCTTTAACTCAATGTGGAGCAGAAGTTCAAAAGGGCAACCCACCAGAAGAGAGAAAGATCCAAAGACTATTTAGAAAACCTGAAGTGACAAAACTCATAAAGAGATGCAATGACTTTGGCGCAGGTGGCGTATCTGTAGCTATAGGAGAGCTTGCAGATAGTTTAGAGATTGATTTAGATGCAGTTCCTAAAAAGTACGAAGGATTAGATGGTACAGAATTAGCGATCTCAGAATCCCAAGAGAGAATGGCGGTAGTCATAGCCGCAAAGGACTTAGAGGCTTTCATTTCCTTTGGACACGAAGAAAATCTTGAAGTCACAAAAGTAGCAGACGTAACAGATAGTGGCAGGCTTGTTAT
>CAZVEI010000203.1:0-313 GCA_964626295.1 uncultured Alkalibaculum sp. | reverse complement strand
GAAATAATGTCATATTAGATTTAAATAGAGAATTTTTAAATACCAATGGAGCAAAGCAGTATGCAGATGTAATGATTGCTTCACCAAAGGAAAAAATAGAAAATCAACACCTAGGAGATTCTTTAAAAGACACATTTATTAATGAACTTCAAGATTTAAATGCGTGCTCTCAGCAGGGTCTTGGAGAGATGTTTGACTCATCTATTGGCACTGGATCCGTGCTTACGCCTTATGGTGGCAAATATGCCATTACACCTACAGAAGGTATGGCGGGGAAGATTCCTGTTCTGAAAGGAGAGACCAATACTTGTAG
>CAZVEI010000202.1:2403-4020 GCA_964626295.1 uncultured Alkalibaculum sp. | reverse complement strand
GTCTTTTATATGCTAGTCATCTACACTAGATATTAGTTGTCTTTGACTTGACCCAAAAGAAGCGACCCGAACGCTGATCGCTGTTTTTTCCGGACAAGCAAAAAGGAGGGGCTCCCCCTCCTTTTTATATGCTTACTTTTTATTCTTCTTCTGTTGCCATTACAGCTTCTGATGCTGCAAATTCTTCTTCTAGTAATACTGCATTGTATTTATCTAATACAGCATCTTGAATCATAGTACGAGTAGTCATATTAATAGGATGGGCAATGTCTTTAAAATCACCGTCTGGTGTCTTCCTACTTGGCATTGCAATAAAATAACCATTTTGCCCCTCTATTACCTTGATATCGTGTACAACGAATTCATCATCAAATGTAACAGAAACGATTGCCTTCATCTTACCTTCTTTGGAAATTTTTCTAATGCGAACATCTGTAATTTGCATCTTATGTCCCCCCTCTAGGATCTTATGTATAGGTATATATATATTATTCGATATAACCTTTAAAACTCCTTCTTTTTTTAAAAAGTTTTTTTATTTTTTTTACATACCTAGGGAAAATGATTCGAGAACCTTAGCTCTCGAATCGAAAAGTTCTCATTTAATGAAGTTTTTATTTCAATTCAATTATTTCAATTTATCGTTTATGTTTGGTAAGCCAAAGTACTTTACTTCGAACTAATCCGTAGTAGTTTCCTTTTTGTAAGGGACGATTTTAATTGCTTCGCTACTTGAGTTTAAATTTTTAAGAATCATTAAAGGCTCGTAGTCTTTTACTAGTTTATTCTCTGGTGCTTCAGATGCTATTAAAACAGAAATGCCCTCTACAATCGTATTAAATTCTTTTAATAAATTAATTATTCCTAGGGCAGTGCCTCCACCCTTCATAAAATCATCTACAATGATGACTTTTGATCCATCTTTTAAAGATCTCTTTGGCAAAGAGATGGTCCGAACGTTACTACTAGTTCCTGAAATATAATTAATGCTGACCGTAGCTCCATCTGTAACCTTATTACCTCTTCGAACAATTACCAATGGACGATTTAAATACCTAGCTGTCATTATGGCAAGGGAAATTCCTTTGGTCTCCATAGTCACTACATAATCAATCTCCTTGTAAATATAATCTCCTGCAATAATCTTTCCAATCTTATCTACGTATTCTGGGGAATATATAATATCCGTATAATATAAATAACCTCCAGAGATAATCCGGTTTTGATCTTGAAGTAAGGTGCACATTTCAAGGATAAATCGCTCTTTATCCTCATCATCTAAAACAGGAATGTATTTAACCCCACCAGCAGCACCTGATACAGTTGCAACCTTTCCCATTTTTAGTTCCTCTATGGTCTTTTTAACTACTGCCACGTCTTCGCTAATGCTGGATTTTGCGGCAGATAACAACTCACTAAAATAATTATAAGTAATCACTTGATTTGGACGATCGGCTAAAACCTTTATAATAGCCCCTATCCGTTCGTTTCTTTTAAATTTCTCCATCATACACCTCTAAACACGAATATTAAACAAATAATATCTTAATTTCGTTCATATTTCAACTAAAATTATTCTGTTTTCTTAAAATAAAAATAAAATAAAGTGAGTAATAT
>CAZVEI010000202.1:0-2303 GCA_964626295.1 uncultured Alkalibaculum sp. | reverse complement strand
TGGTATAATATTCTAATGTATTTGTTAATAATAATAATAATGATAATGGAATATTCGTAACTGGGGGGTTATATAATGAACTTTTATTTAGAGAAAATGTTAAATAAAAAAATTAATCTAGTACATTTTATAGGTATTGGCGGTACTAGCATGAGCGGACTAGCTCAAATAACGATGAATAAAGGTATAGGTGTTGCTGGCTCAGATATGAAAAGCTCAAACTATACAGAAAAGTTAGTCGCCAAAGGGGCAAAAGTCTACATAGGTCATGATGGTAAAAACATTACTGACAATTGTGATTTAGTCGTTTACTCTGCTGCTATTAACAAAGAAAATCCTGAAATGTTAAAAGCAAAAGAATTAAGCATTCCTTTAATGGAGCGTTCTGACTTCTTAGGAGCATTGACAAAAGATTTTGGCGAAACCATAGCCATAGCAGGTACTCATGGAAAAACCACTACTTCTTCTATAATCTCCTCCCTTTTATTTAATGCAGACTTAGACCCTACAGTAAGCATTGGTGGTAGTTTGGATTTAATAGGTGGAAATTATCGAGTTGGACAAAGTGAATACTTTGTAACAGAAGCATGTGAGTACGTAGATAGCTTTTTAAAATCTCATCACAAAATTGGCATTATTCTCAATATTGAATTAGACCATATTGATTATTTTAAGGATTTAGACCATATGAAAAAGTCTTTTCAGAAGTTTGCAAAGATTCTTCCATCTGATGGGGTCTTAATTGCATATGGAGATTCAAAGGACGTCTTAGATGCAACAAAGGACTTAGACTGTCCTGTTGTGACTTTTGGGTTAAAAAACACCAATCAATGGCAAGCCATGAACATTACCTATGATACTTTAGGAAAACCAAGTTTTGATGTGTATAATAATGGAAGTCTGTTTGGGCATTTTAAATTAGATGTACCAGGTGAACACAATATACTCAATACTTTAGCTTCTATTATTTGCGCGAATCACTTAAATATTTCAAAGGAAATCATCGAAGATACGTTATCTACCTTCCAAGGTGCTCACAGGCGTTTTGAGTTTAGAGGCGAAGTAAACAATATAAAAGTATTTGAAGACTATGCCCATCATCCTACAGAATTAAAAGTTACAGTTAGTGCTTGTACAAACTACGATTACAATAAATTATGGGTGGTCTTCCAAGCACATACTTTCTCAAGAGCCTATTACTTCTTTGACGATTTTGTAAACTCCTTTAAAGGGGCAGATTTTGTCATTATCAATGATATTTACTCTGACAGAGAAGCCAACTCTTATAATATTCATGCAGAAGATTTGGTAAAAGCAGTAGAAGATCGATTGGGAATACCAGCAAAACACATTAGCGAATTTAAAGACATTGTCAAATACCTTGTAGACAATACGGTAAAAGACGATTTTGTATTAGTAGCTGGATCTCAAACCATCAATCAGGTGGCATTTGATTTAGTAGATGCACTAAAAGAAAAGTACGAGAATTAAACTCTTGTACTTTTCTTTTAGTCCCTAGATGCTAGTTTCTAGCCCTTTACTATACGTGCCTTACAGGCAGGAGGTGCTAACGACTAGTCTTTAGGTAGTTTTTTATTCCTTGAATCGTTTCGTCACTTATTACGTGTTCTATTTTACAAGCATCTTCTTCTGCTACTTCTTCTGATACTTTTGCGGTCTTTATTAAAAAGGCTGTGAGCAATTGATGCCTTTCAAATATAGATTCTGCTTTTTCTCGACCTTCATCTGTTAAATTGATAAAACCGTGTTCTTCGACTATTATATAACCTGAATCCTTTAGTATACCTACTGCTCGACTTACGCTAGGTTTGCTAAAATCAAGCTCTCTTGCAATGTCAATGGATCTTACAGAACCATTTCTCTTATGAAGAACAAAAATAGTTTCTAAATAATTTTCTCCAGATTCATACATGCTATTTCCTCCATACAATTACTATAACGCAGCCTTATAGATGATTTTGTTTCTTTAGAAAATAAATTTGCAAGGGTGCCTATTACATTTCTAAATCACTAAAATATCTACTTACTACTGTATCTATCATATCGTATTTTCTAGAAACTTTCCAGAGGTTCAGGGTTTAATCTTGGATTCTCTCCTTTAGGCTACTATTTTTATCAATATACAGTAATAATGGATAGCCTAGAACGTATGTAACAATAATTTGCCCAAGCCCAACGTAAAGGAGTGATGGAAGATATGGAATACCTAATGCCTCCCACAGTACATATGGGACCACTAAAGCATTGACGATAATCGATGGCAGGGGTACAAGCACTTTAGT
>CAZVEI010000201.1:998-4023 GCA_964626295.1 uncultured Alkalibaculum sp. | reverse complement strand
GAATTAAATAGGGTAGAACTTATTGATGCTAAAGGACGTTTTAGAAAAGATAAAAATACAGACCGAGTTCAATTTGACGGCTATGGCATAGGTAGATATGTAGTTGCTCGCAAAGAGGATTTCGATTTATCAGGTGATATTTATATTACAGAGGTAGATATTGATAACTTTATTCGTGCAAAAGCAGCGGTATACTCTGCGACCTACGTCTTATTATCAAGTTTAGGATTAGACTTTGACATGATTGATGAGATAAAAGTAGCTGGTGGAATAGGAAGCCATATTAATATTGATAGCGCGATTAATATCGGTTTATTTCCAGATATTGATAAAGAGAAATACAATTTTATCGGTAATAGTTCGCTAACTGGTAGCTATATGAGTTTAATCAATAAGAATGCAAAAGAGTATATTGATGATACAGCAAATAATATGACTTATATTGAATTAAGCGTTTATCCAGGTTATATGGATGAGTTTATTTCTGCATCCTTTATTCCACATACGAATCTAGAGAGATTCCCGACACATAATAAATAGGATTGGTTTGTTGGTCGATTGGGCGGGGAAACTCTAAGGCTGAAAGCGGAACTTGAATGCTGAATGCAGAAAGTCGAACTTGTGTATTTGGTATATTGGAAAGTTAGAATGTTAGAAAAATGCAGGTTGCTAGAGGCGAGATATGTTAGGGCGAACAGTGTTCGCCTTTTTTGTATCGTAAAAAGGTCTACTTTTGACTCTAGCTCTTGCTGAGTCATTCTGAGTGCAGCGAAGAATCTGTGCTTATGAAATATATAAGAAAAAATTACCTGTGTAATAATATGAAAACGCACTCTAAATTAACTGCGACTTTATTGACTTTAAATAGATTTTGAATTATCATTATAGAAATACATAAAAATACATAAAGGGGTGAGTCCAATATGAAATCGGCAAAGATTATTATGAAGTGTTTAAAGCAAGAAGATGTAGACCTTGTCTTTGGATACCCTGGTGGAGCTGTTTTACCTCTATTCGAAGCTATACGAGAATCCGATATTGAGCATGTATTAGTTCGCAATGAACAATCCTTAGTTCATTATGCAAGTGGATATTACAGATCAACAGGTAAAGTAGGTGTTTGCATTGCTACTTCCGGGCCAGGTGCTACTAACACCATTACAGGTATAGCAACAGCCTATCTTGACTCCATACCAGTAGTTGTTATTACTGGTCAGGTCAATACTGATTTAATAGGTACAGATGCTTTTCAAGAGGCGGATATAAAAGGTGCTACAGAGCCTTTTACGAAGCATAGTTACTTAATAAAAGATCCAAATGATATACCAAGAGTCTTTAAAGAAGCATTTTATCTTGCAAATAGTGGAAGAAAAGGTCCAGTCTTAATTGATATTCCTCGAAATGTTCAAGAAGAAAACATAAAATATCAAAAATGCGAAGAAATCAATATTATCGGTTATCAGCCCACTTTATTAGGTCATCGAGGTCAAGTGCGAAGGGCCATAAATAAAATAAAAGATTCTCATCGACCTGTCATTTACGCAGGTGGAGGTGTGATTTTAGGGCAAGCGGAAAAAGAATTACTAGAGTTTGCAGAAAAAAACAAAATCCCTGTTATCAATTCGCTTATGGGTCTTGGCAGTTTTCCTCAAGATAATCCTCTTTATGCTGGTATTGTTGGTAGTCATGGGTATCAATATTCTAATAAAATTATTTCTATGGCAGATTTACTCATAGTAATAGGTGCTAGGATGTCAGATCGAGCTACAGGTAGGTTTCAACAATTAAACAGCAATCTACAGTATATTCATATTGACATTGACCCTGCTGAAATTGGAAAAAATATGGAGGCCATGGTTCCTATAGTAGGAGATGCGAAGCTTATATTGAAAGATTTGGTGACGAAAGATGTATGTGTAGATACAAATCATTGGCTTGAGGAAATTGAATCTATTAGGGAGACCTTCCCAATTAATACAGATATGCAGTTAGGATGCAATTATATTAATCCCAAAGAGATTATTACAACCATATCTGATACCTTAAACGATTCTGCATGTGTTGTTGCTGATGTAGGTTTGAATCAAATATGGGCAGCCCTTTATTACAAACTAACGGGAGAACGAAGCTATTTTACATCTGGAGGCCTTGGAACGATGGGGTATAGTTTGCCAGCAGCTTCAGGTGTAAAGATTGGAAGCCCTCAAAGACAAGTTGTCTGCGTCATGGGAGATGGTAGTTTTCAAATGACACTAGGCGAATTGGCTGTTGTAAGAGAACAAAATATTGGTATTAAAATCATTCTCTTTAATAATCAAAGATTAGGTATGGTAAAAGGCTTACAGGATCTTTTTTATGGAAAAAATCATAACTGTGGGGTTCATTTAGAATGTAAGATTGAGTTTACAAAGATAGCAGAAGCTTATTGTATACCAGCTTATAAAGTAGAAGATATAGAGAGCTTTAGAGAAGTATTTAGTCAAGTAATGGAGAATGACGAGCCTTGTCTTATTCAGTGCGTCATTGATCCTGAATACACGGCATTTTAGGAGGAATTTAAATGAAAAAATACGTTTTATCTTTATTAGTTGAAAACAATTCTGGGGTGCTTAGTAGAATTGCAGGTTTATTTGCTAGAAGATGTTACAATATAGATAGTTTAACAGTAGGAAAGACAGAAAATCAAGAGATTTCAAGAATGACGATTACGGTAATCGGAGATGAACAAATACTAGAACAAATTAAAAAGCAACTAAACAAATTAATAGAAGTAATTAAAATCGTTGAATTGATACCAGGAGATTCTGTAAGTAGGGAATTAGTCTTTGTAAAAGTTAAGGCTGACAATAATACGAGATCGAATATAATAGAGATATCAAATATATTTAGAGCTCAAATAGTAGATGTAGCTCAAAATAGCTTGATTTTGCAAATAACGGGAGATGGAGAAAAAGTAAAAGCCTTTATCGAAATGATCGAACCATTTGGCATCTTAGAATTTATCCGCTCAGGGGCGACGGGGCTT
>CAZVEI010000201.1:0-988 GCA_964626295.1 uncultured Alkalibaculum sp. | reverse complement strand
GGAGATAAGGTTTTAAGTATTTAAAAAAGGTGGTATGTCGTAGGTTGCGGGCTTCTAGCTCCTTCTAGTCGCTACAAACCTCGCCAACCTTGACAGGGGTAATACCGCTCGATTTCTTACACCCTTCGGGCGCGACAAATCGGGTATTACTCCCAGGTGGTCAGCGTAAAAAGGGGACACATTTAAAATGTGTCCCCTTTTTGCGTATTGTTAGCTGTTCATAGTTCTATGTTCACTGCGACGTAAGTCGCACAGACTGATTGCTGTTTTTCTTACTTAAAATAAGCTAATTTTACTAACTTATCATTAAGGGCATCACCTACAAAAGCTAAATCTTCTGCTGTAAAGTAGAAGGGTACATTGTCGCTAAATAGGATTTGAGCGCTAGCTGGAAATTCTTCGTCTTGAGCGTACATAATGACTTCTAAGTCAATATTAGGTAAGAACTTGACTCTGTACGATAAATCGCCTAAATCAAGGTGCTCTGCACCTAGTTTTTCCATAGCCGTAGCTAACATATCAAATTTGTTTTTAAAAGTTTTGGCTAGTCGCAGTAAACATCTGCCATAAAAGTTTTGGTAATAAAGATTTCCATCTTGAACGTCTCTGTAGTTGATCATTTTGCCGGTGCTTTCAATATTTTTTCCTGTAATAAGATATCGTAATATTAGGGTCTTTAAAGCGTATTTCATATTAGTATCTCCTTCATCTACTTCTCCAGATGGATAGGATACAGTGTGGATATCACCTAATAAGTTTACTTTAAAAACCTTTTGTGTTTCGTCAAAAATGACTCCTGGGTTGCTTAATATGAATTCAGGGCTTAAGGTTTTAAGTTTTTCTTTGTAATATTCATAAGGAATTTTATCTTTTCTCTTTTCAATAACCGCTTCTGGTTTCATAATTCACCTCTTGTCCTATGTTTTGATAATATTATATCATAAATAGTCTGAATTTGACGACTATCATTGTAACTTTATAATAATCA
>CAZVEI010000200.1:0-4035 GCA_964626295.1 uncultured Alkalibaculum sp. | reverse complement strand
TATTTTAAGTCACAATAAAATTATGAACCAATTCAATCACTTTTTCAGGTTGTTCTGTTATGGTATCGTCTGGGAAGTATTGAGGTCCTTCTGGAATGTATTTGTATACAAGATTTAATAGAGTATCTACATTTTTCCCATCAATTGCAGAGATGGGCACAATCTCATCAAACCCATATTCCTTTAATTCATCAATTTTACCAAGAAGCTCTTCTGGACTCATCTTGTCCACCTTATTAATTACTAAAATCTTCCTTGTCTTAAGATCTTTTAGAACATTGACAATATATTGATCTCCTGGCCCAATTTTTCCTGGTTCATCTACAAGAAATAGCACTACGTCCACTTCCTTTAATGTAGAGGTAGCTACATCAACCATATAATCTCCTAATTTATTCTTAGGTTTGTGCATACCTGGTGTGTCGATGAAAACCATCTGATAATCTTCTGTAGTGTGTACGCATCGAATGGTATTTCTCGTAGTCTGAGGCTTTGATGACATAATAGCCATCTTCTCCCCGATAATATTATTGAGAAGAGTAGATTTCCCAACATTAGGCCGCCCAACAATGGTTATAAACCCTGATTTAAATTTATTCATATATTCCTCCGTTTAAGTTCTAAGTTTTATAAAAGCGTTTCTTTAGAGAAGCTATTAGGTAGCAGTTCTTCAATGGAACTCCTTTTCGTTTCCCCTTTATTATTAACCAGTATAATATCAATTCCTCTTCCAAATTCACAAATTACTTGTCTACATATTCCACATGGGTAGGTAAAGTCTTCTTCGTCTGATGTGATGGCAATGGCTTTTATGGACTTTACGCCTTCAGAGATTCCCTTAAAAATAGCCGTCCTCTCCGCACAATTAGTGGCTCCATAGGATACATTTTCAATGTTGCACCCACTAAATACCCGGCCATCTTCAGAAAGTATTGCAGCACCGACTCTAAAATGAGAATAAGGCGAATAGGAAAATTCCTTTGCAGCAATAGCTGCCTTTACTAATTCTGTGTAGCGTTCGTTCATGTTTGTCTCCTTACTTTGCATGTAAACTTTAAGTAGGTATTGTTCTATACCTTATTTTCAATTATTAGTCACTTGCTAGCGGAAGGCGGAACACTAAAGCACTGTGTAGTCGCTTAGTAAGAGGCGCTCTATCTTTAGAACCTCTCACCTAAAGGCGGCATGTGTTTTTCCTTTCAGCTTTCAGCCTTCCGCTATTTTATCCGAAAATCTTGGGATAAAACAATAGGATTCCTATAACAACTGAAAATATAGCACTTATAAATACTGCTCCAGCTGCTAGGTCTTTGGCTATTTTTGCAAGAACTCTGTATTCTTCTGTAACTAAATCAATAGTCTTTTCTAATGCTGTATTGATCATTTCTCCTGTTATGACCATATTTATGGTCAAAAATAAAACGCACCATTCTAGTGCACTTAAATCAAGGTAAAAGCCTAAGAGAAGTACTATAATTCCTATAGCAAAATGAATCTTTATATTTCTTTGAGTCGTAAAGGCGTATTGAATACCTTGGAAAGCGTACTTAAAACTAGATATCAATTTTTTCATATATACACCGTCTAATAGATATTTAGATTATTAATGACTTCTTTTTCTTTTTCCCTCATCGCTCTCTTGTCCTCTTCTTCCATATGGTCATAACCTAAAAGGTGAAACATGCTATGAATAGTAAGATAACACAATTCCCTTTCAAAACTATGCCCGTACTCTATAGCTTGCTCTTGTGCCTTAGGAATAGAAATGACAATATCCCCTAGAAGGATTATATCTGCATCTAAGTCACTATCATCTTCAAACATAGGAAAAGAAAGCACATCAGTAGGTGAGTCCTTTCCTCTATACTGTTTATTCAGTTGATGAATCTCTTCATTATCCACTAAAGATAAGCTAATTTCAACATTATTTGGAAATTTCTCTACGCTCAAACACTCCTGTGCACATTTTTCTAATTTTGCAATAAGCTCTTCATTTATTTCAATATGATATCTATTATCAATAAATAATTCCATTAGTCCTCCACTTTACTTCTAAGTTTTATGTTGTAAATTCTAAGTAAAACCATTGGTGGCATATATGGTTTTGCTTACCACCTTGTCACCTGACCACCTTAAAGATGTTCACTATCGTACCAATCATACGCCTCAATAATCTTCTGAACGATTCGGTGTCTTACTACGTCATCCTTTGTCAGATAGACAAAGTCAATGCCCTTAATATCTTTTAGGATCTTTTCTGCTCTTGTTAAACCAGATACTTTGCCCATAGGCAAATCGACTTGTGTAATGTCTCCTGTTATGATTACTTTCGACCCAAATCCCATACGGGTTAAGAACATCTTCATTTGCTCTGGAGTTGTGTTTTGAGCTTCATCTAATATGATAAAAGAATCGTCTAAAGTTCTCCCCCTCATATAGGCCAAGGGTGCTACTTCAATTAATCCTTTTTCCCTAAGGCGAGTGTACGATTCTGCGCCGATCAAATCGTACAGCGCATCGTATAAGGGTCTTAGGTAGGGGTCTACTTTATCCTGTAAATCTCCAGGTAAGAAACCTAGTTTTTCTCCAGCTTCTACTGCTGGACGAGTTAAAACAATTCTACTAACTTCTTCTCTTTTAAATGCCTTTACAGCCATGGCCATAGCAAGGTAAGTCTTACCTGTACCAGCTGGTCCAATTCCAAAGACAATTTCATTTTTTTCTATAGATTGAATATATTTTTTTTGCCCTAATGTCTTACAGCGAACTTGTTTACCTTTATGTGTATAGCAAATAATATCGCTTAATTTATCATAATCATTTTCATGATCTTTTTTTACTAATTCGATAATATAAGATACCTTTTGAGCATCAATTGATCCACTATCTTTAATGGTTTGTATTATTTTATCAATAGCGCGCTTAGCATTTTCAGCATTCTTTTGTTCCCCAATAATTTTAAGATCTCCATCTCTAAATACAAGGTGAACATTCATCTGCTCTTCAATTATTTTTTGATTTTCATCGTATTGCCCTAGTAATTTCATTAGTAGTTCCCCATCTTCAATGGTCATACTGATTGTGTAGTCTGGCAAATATGATTCCTCCTTAGTGTTTTTTAATTAAGTAGCTGCTCTTCGCTTATTTCTTCAAGTACGTGGGCTTTCACTTCGTATTTATTAATATTATTTTCTTCCTGAATAGATATAATCTGTATATCCTGCACTTGACCAATTTCTCTGTATTTCTTTTTTACTTTTTCCTGTATCTCTTCTTCTGATTCTTCTTTCGATTTATTGATACAGTTATCTTTTTCAAAATACCTTATTTTATTGACTTTAACAGGAAGTTTAAAGCCAAAGATCTTGAGATTGCTCTCTTCACTGCTGTGATAATAATAGTTTTCGTCGCTATCAAGGAAATTAATCACTAAATCCCCAATATGTACTACTCTATTGATTTTATAAATATCTTCATCTATGATTTTATATTTCCGAACATCGTATTTATCAGTATAATCCACTAAACCCATAACTTTAGCTTTAGCGTGAACCTGGTTGATAATAATTTCTTCTTCTTCGCCGTTTTGCTGAGTAGTTATTGTTTCGCCTTTAACTAATAAGTCTCCTTTTTTTACCTCTTGATCTACTTCTACATTAGACGTACCGTTAACGACTAAAATATCTTTAATAATAGCATCTTTTTCTGCTATAAGGTCTACTGGAAGAGATTTATCATATATTTTTTCTATCTTCTCTGCTTCTACTAAATCGATAATGGCTTTCGTTCCATCAAATTCAATATCTATATATTCAAAGTTTTTATAGTCATTTAAAAAGGATGTTTTTATTTCTTCGATATCTATCGTATCCTTTAATTTCCACGGTTTTAAGCCTCTACTTGCTATATCTTCTATGATTTCATTTTTATCTACAGAGATATGGCCTACTACATCGACAGTTAAAACTAAAGATGATATAAAACAAATGCCTAATAAGGCAAGAAAAGAAGTGATGACAAAAATTTTTCGTGTTT
>CAZVEI010000199.1:0-4040 GCA_964626295.1 uncultured Alkalibaculum sp. | reverse complement strand
AAACTCTACTACTTTCTCTACTTCAATATCGGATATAAAAGTTCCTTGTATACGCACTGGTTTTGCCTCTCCTACTGGATGGTAAAGCATATCTCCTCTGCCTAAGAGCTTTTCAGCTCCTCCCATATCTAAAATGGTTCTTGAATCTACAGAAGAAGATACAGCAAAGGAAATTCTAGAAGGGACATTGGCCTTAATTAGCCCCGTAATAACGTCAACAGAAGGCCTTTGGGTAGCTAGTACGAGATGAATTCCAGCGGCTCTTGCTAATTGGGCTAAACGGCAAATGGCATTTTCTACTTCTCTAGGAGAGACCATCATTAAATCTGCTAATTCGTCTATGATGATGACAAGTCTTGGCATGAGCTTTTTGCCCTTTTCACCAATGACTTGATTATACCTGTTGATATCCCTCACACCTTGATCTTTAAATGTCTTGTAGCGCTCTGTCATTTCTTTTATAGCCCAGTTTAAGGCTCCTGCAGCGTGTTTTGGTTCTGTTACTACAGGAATTAATAAGTGGGGGATTCCATTGTAATTATTTAATTCTACCATTTTAGGATCGATTAATATGAGCTTTACTTCTTCAGGAGTAGCCTTGTAAAGGATACTTGCAATAATGGAGTTAATACAGACGCTCTTACCAGATCCTGTTGCCCCTGCAATGAGGACGTGAGGCATCTTTGCTAAATCACCTACAACTACATTACCAGATAACTCCTTGCCTAGAGCAAAGCTAATTTTGCTATTGAAATTCTTAAAGGCATCACTATCTAATACTTCTCGAATATTGACTACGGCAGTCTCTTTATTTGGTACTTCAATGCCCACAGCAGATTTACCAGGGATTGGAGCTTCGATTCGTACACTTGTAGTAGCTAAACTTAAGGCTAAATCATTAGACAAATTCACAATTTTACTTACCTTTACTCCTGGTTCTAGTTGAAGTTCATACCTTGTAACACTTGGTCCCATGCTCACTTCTACAACCTTTGTATTGATACCAAAATCTCGCAAGGTTTTTTCTAGTGTACTTGCATTATGAATGATTTCCTTCTTACTATTTGGATTTGCTGGAGTAGGCGTGTCTAATAGATCAAGGCTTGGGAAGACATAGTCTTTTGGTATATGGTTCTGAATCAGAGGGCCACTGTTTGTTTGGTCTTCTAGCTGAATGATCTTTTCTTCTACTTCTTTTTGATTCTTAACTTTATTTGCTTTATTTATAGTAGGATTTATTTCTGAATTTTTACTGCGCACATCTGCATAATCTAATATCTTGATTTTTTCGTCCTTATTTACTACAGTTTCTTCAGGTTCTCTAGATGGTTTGTTTTCAGTTATGCTTTGTCCTTTTGGCTTACTTGTAGTCATCTTAGGGATTGGAATTTCAATCTTAGGTAGAATTCCTCTATCAAGTCGGCTTTTGTAATTTTCCCTAAACTCTATAATTCCCTCATAAAGTGATTTTCTTGAAATTAAGATGCTTGCAATAAGAGTTGTAATAAGCAAGATAATAATTGTACCATATGTAGAAAACAATTTTACCAAAAGGGAAGTAAAAAAGATACCTATAAATCCTCCTCCATCACTCGTATGTAATGCAGTTTGAAAGATGTTTAGGCTAAAGATGTCTTCAAGTATGAGATTGTCAAACATAGTAATCCCAATACTAAAGTTCAAGGTAAACAAAGCTAATGGAAGTACAATTGACATCCAATAAGTCAAACCTTTTGCAATAAAGTATCCTCCAAGGGCTACTATAAATATAGTAAAGAGATAGCTGCTTTTTCCAAATAGAAAATGAAATAAGAACTCTAGAGAATTCCCAATAGCTCCAGCCTCTTTTGCTACTAATGCGTAAAATCCAAAGGATCCTAATAAAATAAATACTAAGCCGATCACTTCGCTAAATAATTTTGTATCTTTAAAATCTACTTTTTTTGTGTTTTTACCACGAGTGCTTTTTTTTCTCGTATTTTTTTTCGTTTGCCTAGTCGCCGCCATTTGATCACCTCAGGTTCTACCCTATATTTTACCACAAAACATTTGTAATAAAAAGAGCGCCGGGTTGAACTATTGTTTAAGCTTCTTTTTAATTTATAACTTTAAAAAGAAGGAAAATTTCTTCTAAATAATATAAAAAATGCACAGCCTTAAACTGTGCACCTTTTGATAAAGTAAAAATTATGAATCATTTCTTATTAAATTTACACTTTAAACAATACACTTTTAATTCTAGTTTTCGATTTTTCTTTCATCAATAAGTTCTTGCATCTTTGCAAGGGCGTCGCTTAATCCACCGACGGCGTCAATCAAGCCTTCATCTACAGCCTTTTGTCCTACGAGTATACTACCTAAGTCGTTGGCCATTTCTCTATTATTTAACATGAGTTTTTCAAATCGATCTTTCTCAATCTTGGAATTTTTTTCTACAAAAGAGACGATTCGCTCCTGCATTTTTTGAAAGTATTCGAAGCTTTGGGATACAGCTATGACTAATCCACTTGTACGAATGGGATGAATGGTCATAGAGGCTGTTGGTGCGATAAATGAATAATTAGTACTAACAGATAATGGTACCCCTATGCTGTGTCCACCACCAATAACGAGAGATACGCTGGGCTTGTTCATACTTGAAATGAGCTCAGAAAGAGCTAAACCGGCTTCTACATCTCCACCAACGGTATTGATGATAAGAAACAGCCCTTCATACTTAGAATTTTGTTCTACTGCTAAAAGTTGAGGAATTACGTGTTCGTATTTTGTGGATTTTCGCCCTTGAGGTAATTCTCCATGACCTTCAATTTCGCCAATAACGGGAAGGGTAAAAATACTGCTTTCAAAGTCCGGAATATTTACTTGTCCTAACTCTTGTAAGTTTTGTAATTCGCTATCATTCTCATTCTGATTGATATTTTGAGTTATATTCTTATTTTTCATATTACACCACCATATTATAGTTAAAAGATTCAATCTTACTATAGTATGTGGTTGGATTTGTTTTTTATACATGAAAATACCGTTCATTTAAATAGATATCATAATAGTGTCTTTTCCAATTTTCACAATATTCTCCCAAGGGATTACTGTTTTAGATTCTTCTTGTTTTCCTAGAAAAGAGAAAAAAGACCCTCCGCTTTCAACGATGATAATAGATATAATTTGTCCAGTAGAAATGTCAATATCTAATTCACAATTGCCAAAGGTGCCTAGTTTTTCACCAGTTTCAATATTTATAATTTCTCGGTCTCTTAATTCACCAAATCTCATTTCATCCGCCTCCAACTTTATCTTATGTATTCATATGAAGGTTTTAGGGGAAATATGATTAAAAACAGGTGGTAAGTTTTAAGGTGGTAAGGAAAAATACACCTCGCCTATAGGTGAGAAAAGGTTTTAGCTATCGTTTAACTACTGTTCAACCATTGTTCAATTATCGTTAAAACCCTGAGTGTCCAAAGCCACCTTCTCCGCGAATGGTATCATCTAGAACGTCTACTTCTTCAAATATTGCTTTTGAGTACTGATTGATGACCATTTGAGCAATTCTCTCTCCTGGGTTTATAATGTAGTCATTCTCACCCAAATTGATGAGGATAACTTGAATTTCACCTCTGTAATCACAATCAATGGTCCCAATTCCATTAGCAACTACTACTCCGTGTTTTAAAGTCATTCCACTTCTAGAGCGAATTTGAGCTTCGTAGCCTAGTGGCAAGGCTATAAAAAGGCCAGTTGGAATTAGCTTTATTTTACTTTTTTCTATAAGAATGGGTTCATCAATATTAGCACATAAATCCATCCCTGCAGAGCCTTCTGTTTGATAGGTAGGGAGAGGATATTTTGATTTGTTTATGATTTGAATCTGAACTTTGTTCATTGTTTTTGCTCCTTGTTTAAAATGCGGAATGCGGAAAAATACTACTTAGTGAGTTCCGCTTTCCGCTTTCAACTTTCAGTTATTATCAAAAAACACATAAACCTTGCGTCTATGTGTCTCTTTTATATTTATATAAATATTCTATTTTTTGATCTCG
>CAZVEI010000198.1:0-4070 GCA_964626295.1 uncultured Alkalibaculum sp. | reverse complement strand
GAACGCCTTTAATGACAATATGCCCTGAGCCTGCGCCGGATACATTACCCCCCATAGCATTAATGAAATCCTGCAAGTCTATAATTTCCGGCTCCTTGGCTGCATTTCGTATAATGGTTTCACCTTCTGCTAAACTGGCTGCTAACATGATGTTTTCTGTTGCCCCTACACTAGGAAAATCTAATGTAATATTGTTTCCGTAAAGTTTATCCGCCCTACAGTATATGTATCCATGTGATTCTGTAATCTCTGCACCTAGTTTTCTAAGTCCCATTAAATGTATATCAATAGGACGTAAACCGATATCGCACCCACCAGGATAAGAAAATACAGTTTCCTTGTGCTTTGACAATAGGGCTCCCAATAAAATAATAGAAGATCTCATTTCCCTTACTAAGGATTCTGATACTTCAATGGAGCTCACATTACTAGAGTCTACTACTAAAGAGTTCCCTTGCTTTTGTACTCGACAACCTATAGACTTTAGAATCTTAATCATAACATCCACATCATGAATATCAGGAACATTAGAAAGAACGCTTTCTCCTTGATTAAGTACAGTTGCAGCTAAAATAGGTAGAGCAGCATTTTTAGAACCTTGAACACTTACTTCACCTTCTAAACGATTACCACCTTTTACGACGTACTTGCTCATTTATACACCTCCAAAAAATAAAGGATAATCTACTCCATCTTATTCTCAGAGACAGTAAGATGTTACAATTACTTAAGAGCTACTTTCTTAATTTCATTGTAAATAATATCATCACCATTTAAAATACCTAGTTTAAATGTAATTTCTTCCATTGCTCTAAGCTTTTTTGTATCACCTACAAGTTCTTTTATAGTATCTATTAATAGCTGCCCACTTAGATCTTGATCTAAAATAAGAACTCCACCCTTTTTATCTGTAATTACCTTTGCATTAAATTCTTGATGATTATCTGTAGCATAAGGATAAGGAATTAAAATAGAACTTCTACCTACCGCTGTAATCTCGGATACAGTCATAGCTCCAGCCCTAGCAATAATTAAATCGCTAGCCTTGTATAAAGTAGCCATATCAAAAGAATAGGGCACGATTTCTACATTCTTTAATGTAGATGAATCGACATTCTGTTCTTTTAAAGCCTCTAATACCCTTTCGTGTTGCTTTTCGCCTGTAACATGGACTATATGGACATCTGGTCGATCCTTTAATTCTTTGATTACATGGACCATGCTCTTATTGATGCTTTGAGCTCCTTGACTTCCTCCTGTAACGACGATCAACTTTTTATTCATTGGAATAGAAAGTTTTTTGCGAGCGCTCTCTCTACTTCTTTCCTTAAACTCACTTCGTATCGGATTGCCAGAAATCACAACTCGATCTTTATGCTTAAAGTACTTAGTGGCTTCTGGAAAACTAGAAGCTACTTTATCTACAAGCCGAGATAATATTCGGTTCGTCACACCTGGAAATGCATTTTGCTCATGAATTAAGGTTGGTACCTTACATACCCAAGCGGAAAACAACACCGGTCCACATACATATCCCCCTGTACCTACTACTACATCTGGCTTAAAGTCTTTTATAATCTTCTTAGCATCCCCCACCCCTAAGAACAATTCTCTTACGGTCTTTAAAGTATCTAAACTAAACTTTCTTTCAAAGCCCTTTACTCGAATGATTTGTAAATCATATCCTTCTTTGGGCACCAGCTTTTTTTCAAAACCTTTGTTGGTTCCCACAAAGAGGATTTGACTACCCGGTTCTTTGCTTCTAATATAATTTGCTATGGAAATTCCTGGGTATATGTGACCACCAGTCCCCCCTGCAGCTATTACTACTTTCATACTCTACCTCCTACTAATAGGTGTCTTTTTCGAAATATTTAATAAAATGCCCATACCTGCCATCAAAAAGATTAATGAAGAACCACCTGCACTAATAAAGGGTAAAGGCATACCCGTTACAGGAATGAGCTGGGTGACTACAGAAACATTAATAATAACTTGTATGGCCACCATAAAGATGATGCCAAAAGAGATTAAAGATGAAAATGTATCAGGAGCATATAGGGCGATGCGAAGGCCTCTCCATATTAAAAGTAAAAAGAAAGCTAATATTAAAAGGGTTCCTATTAAGCCAAGTTCTTCTCCAATATGAGCAAAGATAAAGTCATTTTGTGCTTCTGGCAAGTAAAACATCTTTTGCTTTCCATTGCCAAGACCCTGACCAAAGATTCCTCCAGAACCTAAAGCCAACTTCGATTGTTTTGTCTGCCAGCCTACACCAGCAAGGTCTGCTTCTGGATCTAAGAAACTCGTTAGACGGTTACTTCTCCAGCCTGTAAAAAGCATAGCTGCAAGAGCTGCTACAACCAACATACCTCCTGATGCAAAAATATAGGCTAGATTTCCTCCACCTATAAAGAACATGGCGATGATAATACAAGCCATAACAAGAGCTGTACTTAAGTTTGGCTGTAGATAAATAAGTCCACAGATAACAGCCATAAGGACTACAAAAGGTAAGAATCCCTTTTTAAAAGTTCTAATCTCTTCTTTCATCTTCGTCATATTGGCAGCACTGAATATAATCACTGCATACTTTGCTACCTCTGAGGGCTGTAAACTAACTCCTGCAATATTAAACCATCTTCTTGCACCATTGGCATCTGTTCCGATAAAGAGGACTAAAATAAGTAAGACAATGGATACACCCATTATGATACGGTTGTATTTTTGGTATAATCTGTAATCAATTTTACTGGTTGTAATCATTGCAACAGTCCCAATTAAAGCAAAAATCAATTGTTTTTTAAACAAGTGATATTGATCGTTGTATTCAATACTTGAAGTGTAAATACTAGCGCTAAATACCATTACCACGCCAATACAGACTAAACTCATAATGCAAAAGATAAGAATAAAATCACTAGGATTTGAGTTCTTCGCGTTCTTTTCCTTCTGAACAGTTTTCTTTTTCACACTCATTTATTTGCCTCCTAAATGTTTTACAATATCTTTAAAAACTCTTCCTCTCTCTTCAAAATCTACAAACATTCCCCAACTGGCACAAGCAGGTGAAAGAAGAACGGTATCTCCTCTTTCAGCATTATCGTAGGCTTTTAAAACAGCTTCTTCAAATGTATTTACCTTTTCAATATTTTTATAATTTTTACGCTCTGCAGTCTCTATAATTTGATCTGCCGTTGCACCTAATACAACTAGATATTTTACTTTGCCCTTAATACTGTCCACCCATTCATCAAAGGAAACCTTCTTATCATACCCACCAGCGATTAATACAATAGGCGTATCAAAAGCTTTAATGGCAATAGTGCTCGCATCTGTGTTCGTTCCTTTAGAATCATTTATAAAAGTGATTCCATCAGCCTCGCTTACAAATTCTAGGCGATGTTCTACGCCTTTAAAGGAAAGAAGTGTATCTCGGATGACCTCTATACTAACCCCACTAAAATAAGAAAGAACTGCAGCTGCTAGTGCATTTTGCACATTGTGCATACCCGGTATCTTTAGTTCTTTTCTTTTACATATTGAATACTCTTTATCTTGGTCTACTAGAATTATAGATTCACCATCGTAATAAGCACCTTGCTTAACTTTTTCTTTTACGCTAAACTCTAAGACCTTTACATTTGGTGTGGCTCTTTTAGACAAAATAGAATCATCTTTATTTACGACAAAGACATTTTCCTCATTCATATTTTCTATGATTCGGTACTTAGCATGGATGTAATTTTCCATAGTCTTGTGGCGATCTAAGTGATCTGGTGTAATATTTAAAATTGTAGACATGATAGGCCTAAAATTTTCAATGGTCTCTAATTGAAAACTGCTGATTTCAGCGATAAATACATCTTCTTCATTCGCTTCTTCTATATAATTGATGATAGGGTCACCAATATTGCCGACGACAAAAGTTTTTCTACCGCTGTTCTTAAAGATTTCCCCTACTAAAGTTGTAGTAGTGGTCTTTCCATTGGTACCAGTAATAGCAATAATTGGTGTTTTACTATACCTATATGCCAACTCAATTTCACTTACTATCTTTATTTTTTCTT
>CAZVEI010000197.1:3772-4075 GCA_964626295.1 uncultured Alkalibaculum sp. | reverse complement strand
GATATTCCTCTGATTAAAACTTTTTCCATGCTGATATCCTCCTCAATAATTGTTCCTTCATGGTCATTAAAACTTGATCGAACCACCAAAGGCACTTTATAATTTCCTGCTAACTCCACAGAACGTGGATGCAATACTTTTGCACCTAGTGCAGCTAATTCAATTACTTCATCATAGGAAATAGCTGGTATTAAGGTAGCTTCTGGCACAATCCTAGGGTCTGCTGTATACACTCCATTGACGTCTGTGTAAATCTCACACATATCCGCATGGAGTTTAGCAGCTAACGAAACTGCCGTTGTA
>CAZVEI010000197.1:0-3762 GCA_964626295.1 uncultured Alkalibaculum sp. | reverse complement strand
CATTTCTAGAGAGAAAAACAATACTCTCTTTCCTTCTAGGGCTGCTGCTAAAGCTACTGCTGTAGTATCAGAGCCACCTCTTCCCAATGTGGTAATATCTCTATTAGCGTTGATTCCTTGAAAGCCTGCTACAATGACAATTTTTTTGTTTTGTAGTTCCTTCATAATTCGTGTAGTATTAATGGAATCTATTTTTGCCCTGTTAAATCGATCAGAGGTGATGATTCCACACTGTGCCCCCGTTAAAGATATGACATCGTGACCCATATCTTGTATAGCAATGGCTAATAAGGCGATAGAAACTTGTTCCCCAGTTGCAAGGAGCATATCCATCTCTCTTTCAGCAGGTCTGTCACTAATGCTATAGGCCATTTCCAGTAAATCATCTGTAGAATCTCCCATAGCAGATACGACTACCACTACATCTTTTCCAGATTCTTTTGTCTTGATTACTCGCCTTGCTACATTTTTTATTCTTTCAATATCTCCTACACTTGTTCCACCGTATTTTTGAACGATAAGATTCTTCATTTGTTTCTTCGTCCTCCATTATGAATATATTCTAGCGTAAAATAAATCAATGTTTTTCGATTTAAGTTCAAGGACTAATTCTTCAAACACATCTGCTCGGACTTCATCTGTAACAACGAAAACTTTACTTCGATTAAATATGATTTTCTTATTTTTTGAAAAGTCGCTAATAATATCTATAATATGAGCAAACTCTTCGTGATTGCTGCTATTCGCTCTTAAATAATATTTACCTAAAAACTCTTTTATACCGCCATTTTCTAATTGCTGATCTAATATAATTTCTTGTTTTCTAAAATCTGCATTGACAATATACATTAAATCCCCTACCACTGCATTAGCAGTAGCATCTTTACCTGCCCCTTTACCGTAAAACTGCAATTCACCTATGATATTTCCATTTATAGAAATGATATTAAATTCTTCATTTACATTACTCATTATATCTTTTGTTTGCAGTAGCACAGGTTCAACAGTGGCATAATAGGTATTACCCTCTAATTTAGAATGGGCTAAATACTTAATTACATACCCCATATCGCTAATGGTATCAATGTCTGCTGAGGTAATCTCTTTAATACCCCTCTTTTTAATATCTTCATCTTTAATATGAAATCCAAAGGACATAGAGGATAAAATGGATAATTTTCGTGAGACGTCAAAGCCTTCAATATCTGCTGTAGGGTCTGCTTCTGCAAATCCTAATTCTTGCGCCTTTTTTAGAGTCTCATCAAAATCCCACCCTTCATCGCTCATTTTACTGAGAATAAAGTTTGTCGTTCCATTTAAAATACCCTTAATTTCGCTAATTTGATTGATTCTAAGAATTTGAATTAGAGAAGTAATGATTGGAATTCCACCGCCGACGCTTGCCTCATATAAGAAACTTACATTGTTCTCTTTCGCTGTCTTGTAAAGTACATCCATATATTCCGATACTGCTGCTTTGTTTGCAGTGATAACGTGCTTTCCTCTTTTCATGGATTGCATCATATAATCGTACTCTACTTCCATACCGCCCATAACACAGATTACTACTTCAATTTCTTCATCATCAAGTATATCTTTAAAGTCCGTAGTCAGATACTCCAGTGGAACATCGATTTTTCTTTTTTTGTTTATATCTCGAACCATGACTTTTGATATAATAATTTCTTTCTTGGATGAAGCAAAGTAATTGCCTCTCTGATGGTTTATAATCTCGTAAACACCAGTCCCAACAGTACCGAGACCTAACAATCCTACCTTCACGTCAACACCACCTAAATATTTTATGTTTTTATAACAAAAACACTTGTTTTTATTTTAGAAACATTCTATCATAGACTATAGAATAAAACAATAATATTTTTGGAGGTTAATATGAACATTTCATATAAAAGTACTCGTTCAGACAAAGCAGTAACAGCTTCTCAGGCCATATTAAAAGGTATATCCGATGAAGGTGGATTATTCGTCCCTACTTCTTTTCCTCAAGTAGACTTAGAGAATTTAGTCCATAAATCTTATAAAGAAATTTGTTACTCTATTCTCTCTAAATATCTTCCAGAAATCAATGAAGATCATTTAAAAGACATCATTAGCAAAGCCTATAATAAATTCTCGGCCCCCGAGGTAGCTCCTGTAGTAAGCTTTGGTAATCGCCATATTTTAGAGTTATTTCATGGCCCTACCTTAGCCTTTAAAGATGTAGCCTTAAGCATACTTCCATACCTGATCCAAGCTTCAGCAAAACTACAAAATGTAGAAGATGAAATCGTCATTTTAACAGCTACTTCAGGTGACACGGGCAAAGCTGCTTTAGAAGGATTTGCAAATGTAGAAAACACAAAAATCATCGTATATTACCCTTGTGAAGGAGTAAGCAATATTCAAAAGAAGCAAATGACTTCTCAAGCAGGAAACAATGTCTACGTATTAGGCATTGAAGGAAATTTTGACGATGCTCAAAATGGCGTAAAGGCAATCTTTAATGATCAAGAATTTAAAGAAAAATTAAAATTAGAAAAGATCATATTATCTTCTGCAAATTCCATTAATATTGGTCGACTTCTCCCTCAAGTGGTCTATTATTTTAGCTCTTATATGGAACTAGTTCAAAAGGGCGTTATTTCACTAAATGATTCTGTCAACTTTACCGTACCAACAGGTAATTTTGGAGATATTTTAGCAGGATACTATGCAAAAGAAATGGGGCTACCTATTCATAAACTAATATGTGCTTCTAATTCTAATAACGTCCTCTACGATTTCTTTAAAACAGGAACATACGATAAAAATAGAGAATTCATTAAGACCATCTCTCCATCAATGGATATATTAATCTCTAGTAATTTTGAACGAATGTTATACCATGCTAGTAATAACAACCAAGAACTCATCGTTAATTTTATGAAAGAATTAAATGAGAAGGGAAGCTATACTATTTCCGCTGAAATGAAATCTGTTATTTCTAAACTCTTCTATGGTTCTTACTCTGACGAAGAATCTACTAAAGAGATCATAGGGCAAGTTTACAAGGAATACGGCTATGTCTTAGACCCTCATACAGCTGTAGCTTACAAAGTTTACGAAGATTACGCAAAAGAAACATCTGATGACAGAGCGAATATTATATTGTCAACAGCTAGCCCATTTAAATTCCCTGAAGCCGTATATGAGTCCATTTTTGAAAGCAGCGATTTAGAAGTATACGAATTAATCCATGAATTAGCTCGTAAAGCAGATCTTTCAATTCCAGAACCCATTAAGAAATTAAAAGATTCTGAAATTCTTCACAAAAGAGTCATTCCATCTCATGGAATGAAAAAGGCTGTAGAGGAAATTTTACTTTAATGTATAAGATAAGTGTACCTGCAACTACAGCAAATATTGGTCCAGGTTTTGATTCTTTTGGTTTGGCTTTAAATTTATATAATCATTTTTTCATTGATTATGCGGATGATTTGATTTTTGAAAACTGTCAGGTTACAAATAACAAAAGCAATTTAGTTTATACCTCTGCTATGTCTTTATTTAAAGATTATTATAAAGAAGAAGACCATCCAACAGGTCTTTACTTAAAATTTGAAACGTTGATTCCTCTTAGCAGAGGGCTAGGCAGTAGCGCTACCTGTATTGTAGCTGGCCTTATAGGAGCAAATCTTCTACTCGGTCAGCCTTATGATATAGAAGATCTTCTAAAGAAGGCTGTAGGTATTGTCCAATTGTCAACATATTACAATCAACTTC
>CAZVEI010000196.1:0-4090 GCA_964626295.1 uncultured Alkalibaculum sp. | reverse complement strand
ATATAACCTGGGTTGTCCAGGCATTCCAGGACCTCTTTCATCAACTGCTGCAATTTCTGTAATAACCAACCCAAAGCCACCTTTAGCTCTTGCTCCGTAGTAATCACATGCCATTTTTCCAATTGTTCCATCTTCTTCACACATTGCAGAGTCCATAGCTGGCATTACTAATCTGTTTTTAATTAAGATGTTTCCAATGTAAAAAGGTTGGAAAGTATTCTCAAAATTCATCCAATAACGCTCCTTATTTTATAAATTTTTTTGATTATAATGTAATATATTTCTATCAGATCATAGACTTATAAGCATGTTGCTAAGTTTTACTACATTAACTATGCAAATAATTAATCACGTTAGTAACTCAAGCTGAGGTAATTGTATTACATGCAGTTCACAATACAGCGAAATACTGGTATTACGAGTCCTCCTATGGATTTGCTTGAAGGTAGGACAGTACGTTTACATCTAGAATACGAGTAATGTAACAAGTGCATAAGTTGATGAAGAGCGACTTTTTATCTAGGTCTTACAATATATTCATCTATAAGACCATCTTTTAAAGTAGCACATCCAATACATTCTAGCTTTGTATCTCCGAGATATACATCATATTCCATTGAATTATTATTTAACTTTACTATTTCAGCACGAACATCGTACTCTTCCCAAACTGCCTGAAACGCCTTTTTTAGTGCTTCCCTACTGTCAACAACTAAGTCTTCTACATTAATAGTTCTGGCACCACCATCATTAAATTTACAATCTTCTGTAAATAATTTAGAAATTCCATCAAAATCGCTTTTGTTCATGCGTGCAACATAATCTTCTAATATCATAATATCCTCCCTTCATTTTTCTCTAGTTTAACTATTTAATTAATTGTGCACATGCTCCTCATATATTATGTGTCATCTATACTTTTTTATACGATAGTCTAGGAGTCCTACAAAGTGAAGCTAAAGCATAAAAGTTGCACCATTTAGAGGACTTGCTACGCTAGTGGCTTTACGAGCTAAAGCAACTGCTAAATTATAACCTTCCTCATTTGTATCCCTTTGATTCCGTATAATTATGATTATATGAAATGCAAATTTGAGGAACTGACAGCACAAGCTTAAACCGACCCTATTAGTCTAAGCTAAACATAAACTACAATATCTTTATAAATTAAGGTTTTACGTCTCACTTAAAGTGAAACATGAACTAAATATGGAGTTGAATATTTCTGTGGAAATAACAAAACTTCTACAATAAAAGCCTAGAAAATCTATAAAAAGAAGGACTTTTCAATATTGTGTCGAATTAAATAATAATGAGGAAGCTAAAAGAAGTAAACTAGTAAGTATTAAGCACAAAATACAAAGAGGGCAATAAAATTGAAAAAAGGATTTTGATTTTATCAATTTCATTAGTATTTGTTTTTATTATAGGATGTAGTAATTCAAAACCAGATGCTACAGTAGAAAAATACTTTACTGTAGCTCAAAAGTTAGATTTTGAATCTGTGGTAGCCACAATTGTACCATCAGAAACTAAATCTGTGGATGAAGCAAAAGATTCATTTACTGGAGAAGAAGATAATTATTCAAAGTATTTTATTGATTATCTTAAGAAAAATGCTGAGAAGATAACTTATAAAATTACGGATAGCAAGGTAGAAGGAGATAATGCTGTTGTCACAGTAGAGACGAAATACATAAATGCAGGCCCTATAATAAAAGCTTCTCTTGGTGAATTATTTGCTAAGGGTATAGCCGTGTCTTTTAGCGGAGTTGAAATGACAGAAGAAGAAACAAACCAAATATTTGATAGCATTATAAAAGAGCAAGTTGAGACAATCGAAGAAACATATACGGGGACCCACGAGAGACGGGTAAAATTGGGTCGGAAATGGAGTCGTTAAAAATATACTATATGGGGATGGATACTCTTATGAATTTCTAAAATACTAAAAAAATAATTTTGATTTTGTCTTTTGTTTGTTGGCGACCCTGGGTTAAATAGTAAAATGTCCTTATAGAGTTGTGATAATGCATATGGCTGTGCTCGAAAATAATGCAGTTTACTTCACCCTCTTGAAAACATTTTATGGGGGCTCAGTAGGGATGTGGAATTTTGGATCAAGTTTTCATTAATTAAGTTCTTGGTAGCACTCACCCTCTTTATCATTGGATACGAACACATACTTAGTTGTGTTTTCTCACAGAATATAACAATATGCAAGAATTGTCATAAAAATAAGGAAAAGCTCAAGACTAAGTAGGCGAGATTAGAGGCGCTCGTGGGTCACCTTACGTGCAGGGATTGGAAAAAAAGAAACGTATTATACAATATTCGGTCTTAGGGTTGTCGTTGGTTTACATCAAACGGAAATTGGATTAAAATAGGAAGGTGCTCTTATAACGAAAGGTAAAGAAAGAATGATTAATTTAATAAATTTGAATAAAACGAATGTAATACCGAAAGTTAAGAATTTATATATCAATGAGTTCCCAGATTATGAACGTTACCCTTTTGCGTTATTAGTATATAAATCGAAAAAGAAAAACAGTGGTTTTTATGCAATTTATGATGATAGTAAATATATAGGACTCTTGTATCTTACATATTATAAAGACATTGTTTATGTTTTCTATTTAGCTATTGAACCGTCATATCAATCAAAAGGTTACGGAAGTAGGGTATTACAACACTTGAAAAAGATTTATAAAGATAAACGTTTGCTATTAAATATAGAAAAAGTTGATATTTCTGCTGATAATTATGAGCAGCGATTTAAAAGAAAGAGGTTTTATGAGAAGAATGGTTTTAAAAACACTAATTTTGAAATTAAGAAGAAAGTAATAGTTTATGAAATACTATATTTAAGGGAAGAAGTCTATGAATATGAATATCATGCTCTATTCAAATCTTATCTAGGTAGAATATTAAACTTTATTCTTTAAGCATAAACGATGTTGTCAATTTAAAGGTAAAGCCTACTCCATATTTTACAGAGAATAGGCAACGTGTGAAGATTTAAGAAGACCGAATAACTAATATGATAAAAGAAAAACCGACAATGTCTCTGGAGTGGTGTATTATTGCTAGTGGCGAATATCTTTCAGAGAACTTTGAGGAGGGATGAGTTTTGAAAGTTAAGCGAAATGCATTTAGAGTTGTAATAGTACTGATGTGCTTTGTAATTGGCGTAGGGTTATTGAGTAGTTGTGGAAAAGCAAAGGAAAGTGAAACTCAACAAGCGAACAGTGAAATCATGGTTGAGGAAACGCCTGATGTAGATGTAACGGAAAATAAATCTCTACCAGAAGAAGCTAAGAAACCAGTAAACAAAATCACAAAGAGAGAAGAAATCTCAAAGAACGAAGAAGTTACTGTAAGCGAAGAAATCCAGCTTTTTGAGGAGACTTCAAAGAAGCTAGCCTTTTCTAGTGGCGCTGGTGCATGGTCAACTTTAATTACACTAAATTCTGATGGTTCTTTTGAAGGTATATACCATGATTCAGAGATGGGGATCAGTGGTGAGGGGTATCCACATGGTTCAGTTTATATTTGTGCCTTTAGTGGACAATTTGATGATATAAAGCAGGTAAACGACTATACCTATTCTATGACTCTTAGTGAAATAACTACCCAAGATAATGAGGGCGAGGAGTGGATTAAAGATCAGATACGTTATATAGCCTCAGTCCCATATGGAATGGAAGATGGGGAAGAATTCCTTCTTTATAGTCCAGAAACTCCTATTAAGGAACTTCCAGAAAATTTTTTGAGCTGGTGGCCAAAAAGATACTTATCGGAAGAAGAAGTAGAGGAAATACTTTCATGCTATGGTCTTTATAATAAAGAAATGGGATACGGATTTTTTACTAACGAATAAAATATGAAGCTTTTTAAATTAAAAAAGCAGGCCAAAGTTACTTGCGAAAAAACAAATTCTACTTACTTAAACATTCTAAGGAGGAGGCTAATGTTTAAAAAAAGATGCAATATTTGCAATAAGAAGACATCGAGAGATTCAAGACGGAAATATATAGATGATCGTGGCAAAAAAATTATAGTTTGTTTGCAATGTGCGGAATATGCAGAA
>CAZVEI010000195.1:0-4094 GCA_964626295.1 uncultured Alkalibaculum sp. | reverse complement strand
TTAGAACTACTTAATTCATGATCAAAAATATTTATCAGCATTTTGAATATTAGATTAAATTAAAGCACTATTTTTTTTGCTGGTACTCCAAAAACTGTTGTATCGTCTTTTACATTTCTAATTACCACACTGCCAGCTCCTACAATTGCGTTATTTCCTATATTTATATGAGGTAAAATCGTTGATCTAGTATGCAAAGTTACATTGTCACCAACTTTAGAAAAACCACCCATAAAAGAATATGACTCTAGAGAACAATACTCTCCAACTTTTGCATCATGTCCCAAGTTGCAAAAAGGTTGAAGTATAGTAAAATCACCTATTACAACATCCGATGAAGCATTGCAAAATGGTGAAATTACAACTCCTTGACCTATTTTAGCGTTATCATGTATAATAGATTTTTCATGAATCAATTTAATAAATTCTCCACCTTTTGCAAGTATAATATCGTTGTATTTCCTTCTATATTCTGAATCACCTAGTGCACAGGTAAAAACATCATCTTCTTCTATTTTATAATTCTCCACAGAAGATAGTATAGGAGGGTAATCAGTATAACCATATAATGCATCTTCTTTATCATCAAGAAAACCTTTAATTATGAATTCCTTACCATAAATCTCCCATTGTCTTATGTCATTATAAAATTCTCTTCCAAAACCTCTTGCGCCTATAATAACTAATCTCCTCATTTCTTATATATATGTCTATTGTTCTATATCTGGCTAATGAATTAAAAATGGTTGTGTTTACTGTTTAAAAAAAAACTCTTAGAATATATCAGTTAATACCACTTAATATCTTTCTAATTCTATTTTTGACCTTCATCAAAATATTACATTTTAAAGGGACACTATTTTAAGCTTCTACCTCCATCAATAACAACTTCTGTTCCAGTCATCCACGAGCTTGCATCGCTTAATAAAAATATAATAGCATGTGCAATTTCTTCGGTTTTCCCGAACCTTTTTAATGGATATAATTTTCTATCTGCATCCAATTGCTCTTCAGTCAATATTCTTTCATCAATTACTAAAGGAGTTTCAACCATTCCTGGTAAAACCGCATTACATCTAATTTTCTTTCCCGCTAAATCCAAAGCTGCACTTTTCATAAAAGCTGATAGCCCACCTTTCATAGTGCTGTAAATACTATTAGCTGGGGAAATTATATACTTTCCTATAGAGGAAACAAATACGATAGAAGAGTTTTTTTTGATTTTCTTTTTTTTTACAATCTCATTAGTTAATAATATTGGAGCTTTTAAATTTATCTTGAACATACTGCTTAAATCTTCAGATTTAATAAAAGGAATTAACTTCACAATATTGAAGCCTGCATTGTTTACAACTCCATTAATAACAGGTATTTTCAAAACTAAATTGTCAATCTCACTTTTATTCAATAAATCAGCAACAATATATTGGTGTCCTTCTCCTTCTAGTAAAGTTAAAGTCTCTTTCAAACGTTCTTCGTTTCTTGCAGTAATAATAAGCTTTGCACCCATCTTTGAGCATTCAATGGCAGTAGCTCTTCCTATACCTGACGAAGCACCTGTAACTAATATTGTTTTTTCTGCTAATGAAAATGGATTATACATATTTCTACTGTTTTAAATTTCCACTAATTCAGATATAACAATGTCATTTGTTTCAAAAGCAACAGTTCCCCAAGAAAGTCCTACTCCGAATCCACAACAGATAAATTTCGTAGGTTTGTTTTCAAACTTCCCTTTTAGTTGAGTCACTATTGTTAAAGGAATAGATGCAGAAGAAGTATTTCCAAATTTATACATAGAATTAGGAACTTTTTCGACATCGAGTTTTAGTTTCTTCTTAATCATGTTATTCATTTTCATATTAGCCTGATGAAATACATAATAATCAAATGAGAAATAATCAAAATCAAATTTATCTGCTAGTTTTTTAACAGATTTAGGAGCAGTTGATATTGCAAATGAAAATACATCCATTCCTTTCATTCTTACTTGAAGTTTATTATACGTTCTACCTTCAACTTCTTCTTCTTCAAAAGAATTAAGTGTTATTTGATTTCTACTTCCTCCATCAGGTACTATAATTGCATCAAATCCCGATCCATCCGTACCAAAATGAAACTGAAAACCTTTATCTCCCTTTTTGTATTCAAGAGCTGTAACAGTACCAGCATATCCGAATAATGGTTCATCACCTTCAACATGTCTCCTAGCATCTCCTGCCAATAGAAGAGCCTTCTTAATTCCACCGGAAGACATGAGAGAAACGATACTACTTAGTCCGTAAACCCATCCAGAACAACCCATGATAACATCACTTGCGTAGCATTCTTTACTTAATCCTAATTTGTCTTGTAAAATGCAGGATGTAGCAGGAAGATAAAAATCAGGTGTTTGAGAAACAAAAATAATTGCTTCAATTTCTGATTTTTCCCAATTCAAATCTTTAATTAACCGCTCTGCAGCCTCAAGACAGAGGTCGGAAGTAGTGAAATTATCTACTCTTCTTTCCTTTACTCCTGTCGATTCAACAAATGCAGCGGTATCATAATCTTTCGATAAATTTTTTAGCTCAAGATTATTGATAATCTTTTTAGGAACGCTAGCAGATAAGCCAGCGATCCTAACGTTTTTAAATTCTAAAAAAGCCATTATGATTTACTTTTAACTAGGTTGTATAAATCCTTGATAGTTTTTGAATTCCTTAGATCATCACCTTTTAAAGTAACATCATATTCATCATCTACCATAGCAATAATAGATAGAGCATTAAGTGATGACCACTCTTCTAAATCCTCCAAGCTAGTGTCTGCATTAAATACTTCAGCGTCAGTATCATCAAATTGTTCAGCAAAATTCCGAATAAAATCATTTAGTTCCATAGTTGTTTATTTTTATATTAGTTAAATGTTTTTGGTTATTTCTTCAATATATATTTTCATTCAAGATAACAATAGCAAATGATTTATGTTTAATTAAAAAAAATAAATTTATCAGTAATTTATTGCAGTTCTCCTTATAGATACTACTAGTTTTATACTTTAATTATTTTGTACTCTAAGTAATAATCTACAAATCAGCAATACTTCTTCTTCAGTTAAATCGTAATATAGTGGTAAACACAACACACGTTTAGCTATATCGTCTGTTACTTCAAAGTTTTGTTTTTCAACGTAAGGTAAAGTGTTTGCTAAAGAAGGATAGAAGTAGCGTCTTGTAAATATTTCATATCCTCTTAATATCTTAATACTTTTATGCATCATCTCTTCACTTTTAAAAACCAAAGGGTAGTACCCGTAGTTGATAGTGGCTTCTAATTTCCATACAGGTTTTCTCGCCTCCAATGTTGTGAGATATTTGTCGTAGCATTCCGTAAGACGTTTTCTTTTCTCATGAATTGCTGTTATATAATTTAAATTCACTAATCCCATTGCAGCATGAAATTCGGAGTTTTTTCCATTGATACCTAATTCAGCAAAGGCATCTGGTCCATAAAATCCAAAGTTACGCATAAATGCAACTTTCATTAATAAATCGGGGTCTTTTGTTATAACCAACCCACCTTCAATGCTATGGTACAACTTTGTAGCATGTAAGCTGCAAATACTAATATCGCCAAATTCAAAAATTGACTTTCCATATACTTCAACACCAAAAGCATGGGCACCATCATATATAACTTTCAGATTGTGCTTTTTAGCAATTTTGTCTATTGCTAAAACATCGCAAGGGTTTCCATATACGTGTGTTGCAAGGATTGCTGTAGTTTTCTCAGTTATAGCAGATTCAATTTTTAATGAATCAATATTTAGTGAGTTTTCATCAATATCAACAAAAATAGGTGTACACCCCTCCCAAACAATACTGCTCGTAGTGGCTATAAAAGAGAAAGGAGTTGTAATAATTTCGCCCTTTAAATCTAAGGCCTTAATGGCCATCTGCAAAGCAATTGTGCCATTGCCAACAAAAAGCAAATGGTTCACTTTTAAGTGGTTTTTAAGTCTCATTTCTAATTCACTAGCCAGTGGGCCCATATTTGTGAGCCAGTTGCGTGTCCATATTCCATCCAAATATTTTTCATATTCTTCTTGTGGAG
>CAZVEI010000194.1:3810-4108 GCA_964626295.1 uncultured Alkalibaculum sp. | reverse complement strand
TCTCCTAGAGATAACATAATGGAACTAATGGCTACAATTAGTACTGCTGTAAGGGCATAAGAAGAGTAATCAAAGTAAAATTTTAGCATGCTATTGTCTTCCGTTTTTTTTACGCTCATATTGATCTTTGTATCTACATCTAAATCTACTTTGACATGGTCTACGATTTCCTCAAGGGATAAACTTGTATTTTTCGTATAATCTTCTGCCGTATTAAAAAAGTTTTCTATAGTCATATCCATATAAGCTGTAGAAGTGGAATCTGAAACGCTTAATTTCTTAAGTTCCATAGGTTTCC